>JBCCEL010000013.1:0-37357 GCA_039030315.1 Pseudomonadota bacterium | reverse complement strand
TCTTCGGTGATGAACGGCATGAAGGGGTGGGTCAGCAGAAGGATCTGATCAAATGCCCAGGCCGCGGTAGCACGGGTCTCGGACTTTTCCGGTCCGTCCTCGCCGCCCAGGACCGGCTTAATCAGCTCCAGATACCAGTAGCAATAGACGTTCCATATGAAGCGATAGAGCGCCCCGGCCGCCTCGTTGTACTTGTGCTCTTCGATGCCTGCCGTGACGGCGCTGGCCGTGCGCTCGGCCTCGCCGGCGATCCAGCGGTTGGCGCCGAGCTCCACGGAGGCGGCGTCAAAGCCGTCTACGCGAACGCATTCGTTCATCTCCAGGAAGCGTGCGGCGTTCCAGATCTTGGTAGAGAAGTTCCGGTAGCCCTCGACGCGCGATTTGGCGAGCTTGATGTCGCGGCCCTGCGCTGCCATGGCGGCCAGCGTGAAGCGGAGAGCGTCGGCACCGTACTCGTCGATCAGTTCCAGCGGATCGATGATATTGCCCTTCGACTTCGACATCTTCGCGCCTTTTTCGTCGCGGACGAGCGCATGGATGTAGACCTCGTCGAAGGGAACTTCGGGCTTGCCGTCCTCATCCTTCATGAAATGCATGCCGAACATCATCATGCGGGCAACCCAGAAGAAGATGATGTCGAAGCCCGTGACCAGGACATTGGTCTTGTAAAAACGGGCAAGCTCAGCCGTTTCTTCCGGCCAGCCAAGAGTCGAAAACGGCCAGAGCGCGGAAGAGAACCAGGTGTCGAGAACGTCTTCGTCCCGGGTCAGCATTGTGCGGGCGCCGTAGTGGCGTTCGGCCGCGGCAAGCGCGAGGTTCTCCGTTTCCTCGACAAAGACCTCTCCGTCAGGGCCGTACCACGCCGGGATCTGGTGGCCCCACCACAGCTGGCGCGAAATGCACCACGGCTGGATGTTGCGCATCCATTCAAAGTAGGTCTTCTCCCAGTTCCTGGGAACGAAGACGGTCTCTCCGTCCTCGACCGCTTTAATGGCCGGTCTGGCGAGCGTTTCCGCGTCGACATACCATTGTTCCGTCAGGAATGGTTCGATCGGAACTGCCCCGCGGTCCCCATGGGGAACCTGGTGGACGTGGTCCTCGATCTCATCCAGCAGACCTGTCTCTTCGAGCCTGGAGACGATCAGTTTGCGCGCTTCAAAGCGCTCCATGCCGTGCAATTCGAGGGTGGCGTCGAGTTCGGCCGAAGCTGCCAAGCCTTCCAGGAAGTCGGAGTTATCCTTCAGGTGAAGGTGAGCTTCGCGGTCGAGGATGTTGATCTGCCGCAGATCCTGACGTTTGCCGACTTCAAAGTCATTGAAGTCGTGTGCCGGAGTCATCTTCACTGCGCCAGAGCCCTGTTCCGGGTCGGCATATTCGTCAGCGACGATGGGTATCTCTCGGCCAACAAGCGGCAGAATGCAGGTCTTGCCGACAAGGTCCCTGTAGCGCTCGTCCTCCGGGTGGACGGCGACGCCGCTGTCTCCGAGCATGGTTTCCGGACGCGTGGTCGCGACCACGATGTACCGTCCATCCTCACCCTTGATGGGATAGCGGAAGTGCCACAGGTGGCCCCTGGTTTCGACCTGGACAACCTCCAGATCGGAAATCGCGGTCTGCAGCTTCGGATCCCAGTTGACGAGACGCTTGTCCTTGTAGATCAGGCCTTCCTTGTAGAGCTGGACGAACACCTTGAGCACGGCCCGGGAGAGACCATCATCCATCGTGAAGCGCTCGCGCGACCAGTCGCAGGAAGCGCCGAGCCGGCGCAACTGGCCAGTGATCGTTCCGCCGGAAACGGCCTTCCACTCCCAGACGCGCTCAACGAACTTTTCGCGACCCATGTCCCAGCGCGATGGTTCCTGGTTTTCCATCAACATCCGCTCGACCACCATCTGGGTGGCAATGCCGGCATGGTCCATGCCCGGTTGCCAGAGCACGTCCTTGCCGCGCATACGCTCAAAGCGGATGAGGATGTCCTGGACCGTATTGTTGAGAGCATGGCCCATGTGGAGCGAGCCCGTGACATTGGGCGGCGGGATGACGATGCAATAGGGATCCGCACCGGGCCGCTGGCCACAGGAGAAGGCGCCGGAAGATTCCCAGGCCTCGTAGAGTCGCTGTTCCGTGCTGGCGGGGTCGTAGGTCTTGTCAAGCATGATGGTGTCCGGGTCGGATAGGCGCAGGCTTGTTGTGAAAGCCGGATTTTCTGGAGTTTCGCCGCGTCAGCAGCTTAAGTTGCGCCGCTTATACAGCCAGCGCGCGCGGCGGTTCAACTGCGCAAAGTGGCCGGCGCTATTTTAGAGTGGTCCCGGACTTGCGCAGTTCGTCGCGTACGGTTTCCGTCACGAGCCGGGTCAGATTCTCATCGAGCCAGGACTTGACCGCCGGCTCGATGATTTTGCGCAGCACAGCTTCCATCAGCGTGCGCTCGTCCAGTTCGCCCGAAAGGGAAGGAGAGGGGGTACTCACGGCTGATCGGGCCATCGCTGGCCCGGGCGCTGGAGCAGCCGCCGGCGGCGCAGGAGGCGCGACGGCTGACTCTGCAGGTTCCGGCGCTCGGCGCGACAGGTTGGCGACGATCTGGGAGAACTCGTTTCTGTGGTCTTCGGCAGACGCCGCCTCGGCGATCCGGGTATCGAGACCGGACGCGGGAGTAGCCTGGGCAGCGGCGGCCTCAAGCGAGGGCGCGGCGGGAGGCGCAGCGGAGCTTTGGGTCTGGGGCGCCGTGAGGCCGGACGGCGTTGATGCTTCCTGCATCTGCTTGTGCACGCTCTCTCGCGTCTCGTGCAGGCGACGGCTCAGTTCGGCAAAGGGATCCTGTGAGCCGGAGGCGTTGGCCTGGGGAACCGCAGGATCAGGACCGGCCGCTGGCGAGGATCCAAACGGATCTCCGTTCAGCGGGGAGGCTTCCGATGATGGCTTGTCGTCATTGATCGCATCGCGAATGGACGAGAGAATCTCCTCCATCGTAGGTTCAGGAGCCTGCTCAGCCATGCTCATTGCGCTTCTCGCCCACCTCTGTCCCCGCAGCAATACTACATCAGCGTCGCCCGGAAATCAGCAGGCGCTGACTTAATTGCCCCACAAAAATCAGATCAAGGTTACTCTGATTCGCCGATGTCGGTGCCAAACAATTTGTCCCGCACCCGGTGGTAGTTCTCCGTCGGATCATAGAGCGTGACGGGCAACCGCATGCTTTCCGCCGTCAGTCGGCCGATTGCCGCGATGAGCTGGTAGCGCGCGACGATCAGTTCGCGCTGGGCCTGGACAAGTGACACCCGGGAATCAACGAGTTCCTGTTCAGCATCCAGAACGTCCAGCGTGGTGCGCGACCCCACCAGAGCCTCCTGCTTCACGCCGCTGAAGGCAAGCGCGTTAGCTGAAACCTGCTGCTTGGCGGCGCGTATAGCTTCTCGCGCGGCAACGATATTGTTCCAGGCGGTAACGACATTCTGCCGGACGATGCGGCGCGCGTCGAGGATCTCAAGCCGGCGCTGGTTCGCCGTATGTTTGGCCTCGCGCACCGACGAAAAGACGCCGCCGCCCTGATAGAGGGGGACACTGAGAGAACCTACTACGGAGCCGGCTTCGGTCCGTGTTACCGTGCTGCTTGTGCTCCCGCGCAGGCTGTATTCCGCCGCGAGTGACAGTGTTGGCAGGAGGTTGCCCTTGGCGACCTTGATGGCGTAGCGGGCAGCGAGCTCGGTGAAGGAAGCTGCAAGAACGGTCGGGTTTTGCTCTTCAGCGACCCGGATGGCGCGCTTCAGCGACTTGGGAACCTTGGCCAGGGTCCGCTTGGGATAGTAGAGCTTGCGCGGCGGCACGCCGAAGACGCGCACATAAAAGGCGGCGCTGGCGGCGAGGTTTGATTTCGCGACGGCCAGATTGGACTGGGACTGGCTGAGCCGTGCGCGGGCCTGGGCAACGTCCGTGCGGGTGATCTCGCCGACATTGAAACGGGCTTTCGAAGCCCTCAGCTGCTCGTTGAGCACCGCCACGTTCTTGCGCCTCAGCGCTACGATCGTCCGGTCCCGGATGACGTTCATATAGGCAGTGACACCATCAAGGAGCACAGTCTGCTGAACGTTCAGGAGCGTCTGGCGCCCGGCCTCCACGGTCGCTTCCGCCTGTTTCGTGCCGTATAGGGTGCGAAATCCTTCGAACACAGGTTGGCTCAGAGAAATGGAAAAGCCGCCGGTGTCCCGCGTATCCTTCGTACGCGTTGCCCTCGTCTTGATGTCGTCGCTGACGACGCCGTAATCACCGCTTGCCGTGACAGTGGGGCGCCAACCGTCCAGGGCCTGGGGTACAGCTTCGTCGGTCGCGCGCTGACGCGCGCGTTCTGCGCCAAGCTGGGGGTTGCGCATATACGCGCGGGCAAGGGACTTCCGCAGGCTCTCTGCACCTGCGGGGGTTCTGCTCCCGTCTACGGCAATGCAGGTCAAGCCAAGAGAGACGCCGACGGCGACGGCTCCCAAGCGGCCCATAACCCTGATTTTCACCCCAATAACTCCAAACCGTTCATACGCCGCGGCCAAAATTTCTGTTTTCCGGGCTAAGCTCGCCCAAACTCGGGATTTTCTGATCGGCCGAATCGAAAGCTACCACCAACATATCCGAGAAACGCCACTTCCGGTACAACTTACCACGATGCATTGTAGCAGGATTTGCACCCCATGCTGTTGCCTCTCAGCAACACAGCAGAAACATCTCAACCATCTCCCCTGAATAAGCGCTAGAAAGTGAAAGCCTGCTCCGGCCTTTCGAACCCCGGCAGGGGTTCTGCCACCGCATCGAAGCTATCACGGTCCGACACGTTCTTCCCGCTCTTTCTGTAAAGACGGGCCGTGCCGACAGATCCGTCGTTCACGACGGCGACAAGCCGTCCGCCGTCTTTCAGCTGAGCCAGCAAACCAGGCGGCACATGCCCGACACCACCTTCCAGGATGATGACGTCATAGGGCCCTTCGCGGCTGTACCCCTCTGCGAGCGGATTGCCGATCACCGCTACATTGTCCACGCCGATTTCGCTGAGCAGCGCGCTGGCCTGCTCTGCAGCCTCCCCGCTGCTCTCCAGGGCAACCACTGCGTCACCGATCTGGCCAAGCACCGCGGCCGAATATCCGGTGCCGCACCCGATATCCAGGATGAGGTCGCTGCTGGACACCTCGGCCAGCTGTACCAGCCGTCCGAAGGTCATGGGCGCCATGAGGTAGCGTTCGCCGCCATCGGCGCCTGGCGGCGTGCCGAGCTTGATGTCCTCGTCACAATAGGCCGCGGCGCTGCGGCTTGAGGGCACGAAGCGCTCGCGCGGGATTGTTCCCATGGCTGCGATCAGACGGGGTTCTGTGACCCGGTTGGGCCGCAACTGGGATTCCACCATGTTTTCGCGTGCTGCCGCGAAGTCCGTCATGCCGCACTACCCTTCGCAATATCGGGGCCGCCCTGGCGAGCCCATCCGCTGCAGGTCACAGAAGCCAAATTCAGGTTTCGCTGCAAGCAAAAACTGCTGCCAGACAAGCTGCTTGGGGAAAGTGATTGACCCGTGCGGCAAATTGCGTAGGTGTCCGGCTTTCATTGGCCCCGAACGGCGGAGTCACATGGGCGGAACGCTCTCGAAAAACCGGTTTGCCATCATCCTGATGGCCGCGGCGATGACCTTTCTGGCCGCCAACGATGCGGTGCTGAAGCATGTGGGGGCGTCAATGCCGGTCGGCCAGATGATGGTTGTCCGCGGCATTGCCCTTGTGGCGTTCCTCTATGCCGGCTGCAGGCTTGGAAGCCAGGAGGTGACACTCGCAAGCCTGGTGCATCGCTGGAGTATCAGCCGCGGGATCGGCGAAATCTGCGCGACCTATCTGTTTATCTACAGCCTCACCATCCTGCCGATCGCGGTCGCAACGACAATCGTGTTCTGCTTTCCCATCTTCCTGACCGCGCTCTCCGGCCCGTTGTTTGGTGAGCGGGTGGGCATCTGGCGCTGGACCGCTGTGATTGTCGGCTTTTTGGGCGTGCTTGTGGTCACCGCGCCCGGCACGGATGCCTGGCAGTGGGTCTATCTGATGCCGCTCGGGGCGGCCGTGTTCGTGACTCTGCGCGATGTCAGCACGCGCTATGTGGCGCCGCATATCTCGTCCGGCTCGGTTACCATGACGACGGCAATCGCAGTCATCATCGCGGGCCTGTTCAGTATCCCCTTCGGCTGGATTCCGTTGACCGGATCTTCGGTTTCCTGGCTGACACTGTGCGCAGCGCTGATCGGGATTTCCTTCTTCACCTATGTCTTGGCCGTGCGGACCGGCGAGCTCTCGCTCATCGCCCCGGTTCAGTACGTGGTGATTTTGTGGGCGCTGTTTTTCGGCGGGGTATTCTGGGGCGAGGCGCCGGGGCTGCGCGAGTTGTGCGGTGGTGCGATGATCATCTTTTCCGGCCTCTTGATCCTGTACCGCGAAAGGGTACAGCATAGCCGGCAACAGCAATCGGAAAGAGAGGCGGCGGGCCAATGAAACTTGCGGAGAACACATTCAAACGAGCGATCTCTGACAGCCGGCCGCAGGTGGGCCTCTGGAACAGCCTGTGCAGCAACTTTGCAGCCGATGTGGTTTCCTCGGTCGGCTACGACTGGTGTCTCCTCGACATGGAACATTCGCCCAACGATCTGCGCACGGTGCTGGGCCAGATGCAGGCCATGCAGCAGGGACCCTCCGTGCCGATCGTGCGGCCGCCATGGATCGACTTCGTCTTGGTGAAACGCCTGCTGGATGCCGGTGCGATGGGATTGCTGTTCCCCATGGTCCAGAGCCCCGAGGAAGCTGAGGCGGCGGTGCGGGCGACCCGATACCCGCCGAACGGCATCCGCGGTGTCAGCATGGCCCAGCGCGGCAACAAGTTCGGGCGCGTCACGGACTACTTCGAGCGGGTTGAGGAGGAGACAGCGATCCTCGTCCAGATCGAGACCAGAGAGGCGCTGGCCCTGACTGCCGAGATCGCTGCTGTGGACGGTGTTGACGGTGTGTTCTTCGGGCCTGCCGACATTGCCGCGGACATGGGGCTGCTCGGCCAGGCGGCGCATCCAGACGTCTGGGCGGCAATTGGTGAAGCTGCGGAGATCGTACGCGATGCGGGCAAGCCGGCGGGCACCCTGGTGCAGAATGCCGAAAAGGCCGTGGAACTGTTCGGGCAGGGCTTCAGCTTCGTGGCCTGCGGCTCAGACCTCGGCCTGCTTGCGCGCGGCGCGGACAAGCTGCTGGCGGATGTGAAGGCCGGTCTTGGGTCTTGAGGGCAGAGGGTAGCTGACCGGACAGTTACGGCCGCTGTTTCGCCCACTTGCAGCCCTCGTCCCCCGAGCCAAGGGCCCACGGCGATAAGCTCCGTCTCCTGCGGCCCTGGATCACCGGGTCAAGCCGACTGCTGTCCGGTTAGACTTTGCTCCATTCCGAAAAACCCATTGAGACCAATGCCTTGTGGTCTGTTGCGTCGGAGGGGACACGTTCCTGAATCCGAGGACGGCCCACCCCCAATCGTCATCACCGGGCTTGACCCGGTGATCCAGGGCAGCTTGCTCGATGACGGAGGGTCAGCCGTAAGAGGCTGATTCCACGAAACGAAATTGTTTCATCCTCCGTCGCTCTGGATTGCCGGGTCAAGCCCGGCAATGACGGTGAGGGGAATTTTCAGGTTAACCGGACAATAGTGGGTCAAGCCCTGTGATGACGAGTGGGGTGGATCGTCCTCAGATTCGGAAACGACTTCCCTTTGCCGCGTGGAGCCACAATGCATGGACCCGCAAGGGGGGGCCAAATGGAGCGAAGTTTTGCCGGACAGCAGTAGGTCAACCCCTGGGGCGACAGAGGACTAGTGCTGAGCGTGGTTGATTAGCCGCGCCGCGGGCCGGAGCCGCCAGATTCCTCTGGTATGAGCCCTCGCGGCGAGAACCTGAGAACCAGCAGCAGTACAAGCCCCATGGTGATCGGGCGCATGTAGATGGCGCTGTCCAGGAGATGGAGCCTGAGGGCGTTGTCGGCCGCCATGCCTGACGTCAGCACATCAATCAGCCAGTTGCCGACGGGCTCCGCTTCGATCCAGGCGAACCAGATGAGGAAGCCGCCGAGGACGGCGCCGAAATTGTTGCCCGAGCCACCGACAATGACCATCACCCAGATCAGGAAGGTGAAGCGGAGCGGCTGGTAGGAGACTGGGGTGAATTGCCCGTCAAGCGTCGTCAGCATCGCGCCTGCGATGCCGATAACCGCGGATCCCAGGATGAATACTTCCAGGTGGCGGCCCTTAACGTCCTTGCCCATGGCTTCTGCCGCGTCCTCATTGTCGCGGATGGCGCGCATCATCCGGCCCCAGGGGGATTTCAGGGCCCGTTCGGACAGGAAGAGGACGATCAGGAGAACGGTCAGGAACAGCCCGGCATAGCAGAGCTTGACGAAGATGGAGGATGCCTCGATTGCCGTCATGCCCCAGTCATTCGCCCATTCTACAAACCAGGGCGTTTTCTGGAGATCGACCTCATACGGCGTGGGACGGGGCAGGCCGTTGACGTTCTTCACGCCGCGGGTCAGCCAATCCTCGTTCTTCATGATGGCCACGATGATCTCGGAGATCCCGAGGGTGGCAATGGCGAGGTAGTCGGCGCGCAGACCAAGCGCGACCCGGCCCACCACCCAGGCGGCGCCTGCCGCCAGCAGCCCGCCGATGGGCCAGGCCAGGATGATGGGAAGGCCGAGGCCGCCGAGGTAGCCGGTCTTCGCCGGCTCGACCAGTTCGATGGCGGTGGTTGCCGGCAGGAAGAACGCGCGGATCGCGAAGATGCCCACGACCACGATCGCGCCGACCACGAGTCCGCGGATTGTTGGGTCAAGTCCGGCCTGTTTGTAGACGAAGACGCTGGCGAATATCGTCACCACGACGATCAGGAAACTGATCAGCAACCCGCTCCAGCCCACTGCCCACGTGGCGCCGACCGGCGGCATGGCGACGATAATCGCGGCCAGCCCGCCGAGTGCGGCAAAGCCCATGATGCCGGCGTTGAAGAGGCCGGCATAACCCCATTGCATGTTCACACCGAGCGACATGACGGCCGAGATGATGCAGAGGTTCACGATGGCGAGCGACAGCGACCAGCTTTGCAGCATGCCGACGGCAATCAGTAGTCCGGCCATGGCCGCGAACAGGATGATCTTGCGGTTGCGCGTATAGGTCATAGCGTCTTGCCCGCAAAGATGCCGGTCGGCCGGACCAGGAGAACGACCACGAGGAGCATGAACGAAACCGCGAACTTGTAGTCGGTGCCCAGAAGCTGGGCCAGCCCTTCGGGCGCCCAGTCGGGCGGAACGAGATATCCTAAGAACTTCTTGTAGGCGTAGGTGACCATCACCTCGGAGAAGGCGATGATGAAACCCCCGACGATTGCCCCGATGGGACTGCCGATCCCCCCGACAATGGCCGAGGCGAAGATGGGCAGCAGGAGCTGGAGATAGGTGAAGGGCTTGTAGACCTTGTCGAGACCGTAGAGCGTGCCAGCCAGAACGGCGAGGACGCCGGCGAGGATCCAGGCGACGGTGACCACCCGGTCAGGGTTCACGCCCGAAAGCAGCGCCAGATCCTCGTTGTCCGAATAGGCACGCATCGACTTTCCGGTCCGGGTCTTGTTCAGGAACCAGAAGAGCAGGGCGACGCAGACGACAGCGGCCGTCAGCGAGATGACCTGGGATGTCTTGATCGCCAGCCCCTCGTTGAGGCCGGTCATTTCCTTGAACGCGCGCACTTTCATGATGAAACGCGTGCCGTCATCGACCCGCTGATCGGTGGGCCCGATGATGAAGCGGATGATGCCGTTGATGACGAACATGACGCCGGTGGAGGCGATGAGCAGGATCACCGGCGGTGAGCGCTTGACCCGGTAATAGCGGAAGACGGACCGGTCAATGGCAAGCACCAGCCCAACGGTGACGACCATTGCGGCGGGAAGGGCGAGGAGGACGGTGGGCAGCGGCGAGATGCCGATTCCGCCGGCCTGCAGCGCCCACATCACGAGGATGGCCACCATCGTCCCGAAGGACATGATCTCGCCATGGGCGAAATTGGAAAACCGCAGGATGCTGTAGACCAGCGTAACGCCGAGCGCGCCGAGCGCAAGCTGACTGCCATAGGCGAGAGCCGGCACCCCGACGAAATTCGCGAACAAGACAATGGCGTTGAGAAAATCCATCTGGGCTGCCCCTTACCCCCCGAGAAATGCCCGCCGTACTTCCGGGTCGGCCAGGAGGGCGGCTCCGGTGTCGGTATAGCGGTTGCGGCCCTGCACCAGGACATACCCCTTGTCCGCGATGCTGAGCGCCTGCTTTGCGTTCTGTTCCACCATCAGAATGGCGATGCCTGTCCGGGCAATCTCGACGATCCGGTCGAACAGCTCGTCCATGACAATGGGCGAAACGCCCGCGGTTGGTTCATCCAGCATAAGAACCTGCGGCTGGGTCATCAGCGCCCGGCCGACCGCCACCTGCTGGCGCTGCCCGCCGGAAAGTTCCCCGGCCGGCTGCCGGCGTTTTTCCTTGAGGATCGGGAAGAGCTCGAAAACCTGCTCCATGGTCTCGCTGATGTCGTCCTCGCGGATGAATGCGCCCATCTCCAGGTTTTCCTCCACCGACATGGAGGTGAAGACATTCTGTGTCTGCGGGACGAAAGCCATGCCTTCGCGCACACGGGCTTGAGGGGAGAGGGCGCTGATATCCTTGCCGTTCATGGTGACATGCCCTTCACGCAGGTTGAGCATGCCGAAGACGGCTTTCATTGCGGTGGATTTACCGGCGCCGTTCGGCCCGACGATCACGGCGACCTCGCCCGGTTCAACACCAATCGTGCAGGCGTGGAGGATATCGGCGCCGGTGCCGTAGCCGCCGGTCATCTCATGTCCGACAAGGGCGCTCATGATGCCTCTCCTGCGACCTTGGCGTGCTTCATGCCGCTGCCGAGATAGGCCTCGATGACCTGCTCGTTGGACATGACCTCTTCGGCCGTGCCTTGTGCGAGGACCTTGCCCTCAGCCATGCAGACGACCGGATCGCAGAGCTTCTTGATCATGTCCATGTCGTGCTCGATCACGCAGAAGGTGTAGCCGCGCTCTTTCTGAAGGCGCAGGATCGAGTCGGTGATGGTGCCGAGCAGGGTGCGGTTCACGCCGGCACCGACTTCATCGAGGAAGACGATCTTGGCATCGACCATCATGGTGCGGCCGAGCTCGAGCAGTTTCTTCTGGCCACCTGAAAGGTTGCCGGCAAGCTCGTCGGCGACCTGGGATATCTGCAGGAATTCAATAACTTCGTCCGCCTTGGCGCGAACCTGTTCTTCTTCTGCGCGCACCTTGGAGGGGCGCAGCCAGGCATCCACCAGGTTCTCACCGGACTGGTTGCCGGGAACCATCATCAGGTTCTCGCGAACCGTGAGCGAGGAAAATTCGTGGGCGATCTGGAAGGTGCGCAAGAGGCCGCGCTTGAACAGATCGTGCGGTTCAAGACCGGTGATCTCGTCGCCGTCCAGATAAACGTGGCCGGATGTCGGCCGGTAGTGGCCGGCGATAACGTTGAAGAGGGTCGTCTTTCCCGCCCCATTCGGTCCGATCAGGCCGGTTATGGACCCCTGGTCGATGGAGAAGCTTGCGCCATCGACAGCCCTGATGCCACCGAAGTGGAGGTGTACGTCGTCAATATCAATCATTGGAAAATGCGCTAGGCGACGGCCGAAAACAAAACTCCGGACGGTTTGGGGCCGCCCGGAGCTTTTGTTTCAATACCGTACCGGCTTACCGGTAGCCGACGACGACTTCCTTGCCGCCTTCGTACTTGACCTGACGGTAGTTGCCTGCGCTTTCACCAGAGCCGATCAGCTCGACTGCCGATGCACCGACATAGTCGATGTCTTTGCCCGCAGCGAGCAGTTCGAGAGCCTTGGCAAGCTCACCGGGGAAGATCTTTTCGCCCGGAGCGTTGGCAACTTCCATGACCTTGTCCTTCAGCTTGGCGCTTTCGGACGAGCCTGCGGCCTGCATGGCGAGCAGGATCAGGGCTGCCGCGTCATAGGATTCAGGCGAGAACGGGCCTGACGTGAAACCGGCCTTCGTGGCGAGGTCAGCAAAGGTCGCCGCGCCAGGGCTGTCGGTGCCGGGGTTGGCGCCGATGGAACCGTTCAGGTCCGCGCCGTGGTTCTTGACGAGGGCCGGTGCAACCATGCCGTCCGGGAAGTAGAACTTATCGAATGCACCGGTGTCGACAGCGGCCTGAACGATGCCGCGGCCACCCTGGTCAACGTAGCCAGCGACCACGAGCATGTCGCCGCCAGCAGCAGCAAGCGCACCGACTTCAGCCGTATAGTCGCCCTTGCCGTCTTCATGCGGAGCATTGATCGTGACCGTGCCGCCAGCCTTCTTGAAGTTGCTGGCGATCGCGTCGGCAAGACCCTTGCCGTAGTCGTTGTTGGTGTAGGTCACGGCGATCGACTTGATGCCGTTTTCCTTCAGGATGTCGGCAACGACTTCGCCCTGGCGGGCGTCGGACGGAGCGGTGCGGAAGAACAGGCCGTCATCCTCGATCGTCGACAGAGCCGGCGAGGTTGCGGACGGCGAGATCATGACGATGCCGTTCGGCTTGGCGACGTTCTTGAGGGTCGCGGTGGTGACGCCGGAGCAGTCGCCGCCCACGATGGCCTTGACGCCGTCGGAGGTGATCAGTCGTTCGGCAGCAGCCGTTGCCACGGCGGAGTCGATGCAGGTGGTGTCACCACGCACGCCGACGACTTTCTTGCCGCCCAGCAGCTTGCCGCTGTCGCTGACTTCCTTAATCGCCAGTTCGGCGCCCGGTGCCATGTTTGCGACGGTGGATTCGATCGGGCCGGTGAAGCCCAGGAAGACGCCGATCTTGATGTCGTCGGCGACTGCAGCCGAAGCTGCAAACGAGGTCATTGCAGCAAGTGCAATGGCAATTCTTCTTTTCATGATATCTCCCTTTCCCAAAGAGGTAGGCGACCTTAATCAATCGGACTTCCGGTTACAAGCAGTCCGTACGGGCCATCTGGCTGAAAACAGCCTGTTTTCCGAGCGTTTTGCTCAGTTTAAGGACTACTTGGCGCGGTGGGTGAAGCTGTCGCGGCGGAAGCTGAAGAGGGCGTCGGGATCAACCGAGATATCAACCACCGCCGGCTTGCCGCAGTTCAGTGCCGCTTCTACGGCTCCAGAGACGTCGGACAGCTTCTCTGCCTTGAACCCCGCCGCCCCGTAGAGCTCGGCCAGCTTGTCGAAGGGCGGACTTGAGACATCGGCTCCGATATAGCGGCCGCCGAAGAAGTCGCGTTGGTAGGCTTTCTCAGCACCCCAGCACTTGTTGTTCATCACCACCGTGACGGTGTTGATGCCGTGGTCGACGGCCGTGCTGAGTTCGGAGACGGTCATGCCGAAGCCTCCATCGCCCATGAGGCTCACCACCGGACGTTCCGGACGGGCCAGCTTGATACCGAGGCCGCAGGCGAACGAGAACCCGACCAGGCCGAAGTCGAGAGGTGTGTAGAGGCTTCCGGGCGTATGATAGTTGAGGGCGTCCGTGGCCTGCAGGCACAAGGTTCCGGCGTCCATGGTTACCGCGGCATCATGCGGGAGAACGCCGCGCAGGGCCTTGAAGAGGCCCGACGGCTGCATGGGCGCATCCGTGGTGGATGCGTCCGCATCGCGCTTTTCCAGGTATGTGCTGCGTTCGGTTTTCAGCTGTGCCGTCCAGCTTTCTGCCTCGGCGCGCTGATCCAGACTGCCGATTGCTTCGATCAACTGTTTCGCTGCGGTGGGGGCATCGGCCCAGATGCCGAGTGCGACCGGGAAGAAGCGGCCGATGGCGGTCGGCTCTATCTCGATCTGAATGATCGCCGCTTCGCGGTTGATGTTGTCATAGGAATAGAAGGTCGAGTTGAAGCCCAGACGAGTGCCGAGCGCGAGGATGACATCGGCTTCCTTGACCAGCCTGGAGGCGACCGGATTGCCGCGCGGACCCATCTGGCCCGCATTCAGCGGATGGCCGAACGGGATCGCGTCTCCGTGGCCGGGTGCTGTGACGATCGGGCAATTGAGGGCTTCTGCCAGCGCGCAGGCCTGTTCATGGCCGCCCGTATTCTTGATGCCGCCTCCAGTGACGATGACAGGCCGAGCGGCGGCGCGGAGCATCTCTGCTGCTTTCGTGACCGCATCCGCATCCGCAGCAGGCCTTGAGGAGGGGCGATAGTCCCCAGGCGACTGAAAGTCTTCCATCTCCGCCTGGCCGGAGAGCACATCGCGCGGCAGGTTGATCTGGACAGGGCCGCGCCTCGGGGTGAGGGCAGTGCGGAAGGCCTCCCTGAACATCTCCGGCACGCGGGCGGTCTGCGTCACGGTCCAGGTCTTCTTGGTGATGGGCGTGAACAGGGCCTGCTGATCCACTTCCTGGAACGCATCGCGGTAGAGGTGGCCGGAGGACAGCGCGCCCGCGACTGAAACGACGGGGGAGTAGGCGGCCTTCGCCTGAGCCAGTCCGGTGACAAGGTTTGTTGTGCCTGGGCCGTTCTGGCCCGCAAGGATGACGCCGGCGTTGCCAGAGGCCCGGGCATAGCCGTCGGCCATGTGGGTTCCGGTGCGCTCGTCATGTACACCGATGAACTGGATGCTGTTCGCATCATACAGCGCATCGAAGATCTCCATGGTGGCCGAGCCGATGAGGCCGAACACGTGACGGACGTCTTCCGTCTTCAGCGATTCAACGGCCGCCTGGCCGCCCGAGAGCGTGGGCATGATGTTCCCCTTTGTCAGGCGAAGGCCGGCATGACCTTTTCACAGAAGAGTTCCATGGAACGTTTCTGACGCTCAGGGCTGAGGCCCATGCTGCAGTAATAGATGAACTCGTCGACACCCAGCTCCTGGTACATCTTGAGCTTCTCAATCACCTGTTCGGGCGATCCGAACATCAGGTTCTCTTCCAGCATGTCGCCATTGTACTCGTCGCGGTTGGCAAGTTCGCCGAGGGGGATCTCCTTTGGGAAGCCGGCTTCGACATCGCCGAGATTGCGGAACAGGTTCTCGAACCGGCCGAGCGCGCCCTGGACGGCCTCAATGGCGGCGGTGCGGCCGGCTGCATCCTCGTAGACCACGGTGTGGCGCATCATGGCCATGGTGGGTCGCTTCGCGCCAGGATGGGCCGCCATGGCATCCTCCATGCGCTGCTTGTAAAGCTCCGCCTCGGAGAACGGGCGGGTGAGGGGCCAGCACATGATGTTGCAGTCGTTGTCGATGGCATAATCATAGGTGATCGGCGCGCGGGCGGCGATCCAGACCGGTGGATGCGGTTTCTGCACCGGTTTTGGCACGGAGGTGGATGTCGGGAACGACCAGTACTCCCCATCGTGCTCGTAGTCGCCCTGCCATAGCGCCTTCAGGGCCGGCAGCATCTCGTGCATGTAGCGCCAGCCGTCGGTCTGCTTCAGTCCAGGGTGCATGCGGTCGAACTCGCGCTGATAGGCGCCCGATCCTATGCCGAACTCCAGACGGCCGTCGCTCAAAAGGTCGGTCATCGCCGCCTCGCCGGCGAGGTTGACCGGATGCCAGTAGGGCGCAACGGCGACCGCGGTTCCCAGCCGGATGTTCTGGGTGTGCATGGCCCACCAGGTCAGGAGCTGGAACGGGTTGGGCGCAATCGTCATTTCAAGCGCATGGTGCTCCGCCGCCCAGACAATATTGAAGCCGGCTTCGTCGGCCATTTTGACCATGCCGAGCGTGTGATCGCGCACATCCTCCATACGTGTCGAAGGGTTGTGCCGCTCCATGTTGATTGCCAGCTGAAATTTCATGGTTTCCGCTCCGCGTCGTGTCGTCCCTCAGTGTAGGATTCCAAATCCTGCATGTATTTGTGAAACGAATTATTTTGCATTAGAAATTCGGAAAAATCGATAGTTGGAACCGGGTTATGAACATCGTTGGGCTTCGCACCTTTCTCACAATCGTGGATCGTGGCAGCCTGGTGCGCGCTGCTGAGCATCTGAACGTCACCCAATCAACGGTGACGGCGCGCCTGAAGGCGCTTGAGGAAGAGCTTGGCCAGCAGCTGGTGCTGCGCCAGAAGACAGGCGTCGTGCTGACGCCGGCCGGCGCAAACTTCAAGCGCTATGCCCAGACCATGGTGGATCTCTGGCACCAGGCCAAACAGGAGACATCGCTGCCGGACGGCATTCGCGCGGTCTGCAATCTGGGATGTGATCCGGATCTCTGGCCGCGCCTCGGGCGCCCGCTCGCTGCTGCGATACGCCGGGATCATGAGGAGGTCGCGCTGAGCGTCCGGCCCGGGGATGAAACCCAACTCGAGCAATGGCTGGGTGCGGGTCTCGTCGATGTGGTGCTCACCTACCGGCCGTCCTCGGGCGAGGGCCAATCAAGTCACCATGTCATGGATGAGAAGCTGATTGTTTGTTCCAGCCTGGAAGACGGGCCGCTACGCTTCGACCCGAGATACATATATGTCGATGCCGGGGAGGAATTCGGGCGGCGCCACACTGCGGCCTACACCGATGCCGGAATTGCCAAGGTCAGCTTCACCAGTGCGGTCTGGGCGCTTGATCATCTGCTGGAAAGGGGAGGGTCGGCCTATCTTCCCGAACGGCTGGCGGAGGAGCATCTGCGGGCAAAGAGGCTCTTTAAACTGAAAAACGCCCCGGTGTTCAGCCGGAGCGTCTATCTGGTGACCAATGACGGGCCGGGGGAGGACTGGCCCTGGCTGCCGGATCTGGCAAAAAGTATCTAACCCCGTGGTGCGATTGCCATGCAGCCGATGGCGCGGCGGGCCAGAGCGCTGCAGACACGGGAGGCCTGGCGCCGGTTGAAGCCGGCAAAGCGGGCACGGTAGAGGGTGCCGCCCGCCGTCTTGACCTGAAGGGTCAGGGCCTTTTTGCGCTTCAGCGATTTCAGCCCGGTGTTGCGGGCCCGTGCCAGACCGCTCATGGCGTCTTCTGCGCTGGAAAATGCGCCGATCTGGATCTGCCAGGTCTTGCCTCGTGCGAGATCGCCCGCGGCCGCGGCCTTTGGCGTTCTCTTCGGATTCTTAACCGTCTTCAGCCGCTTGCTGAGTGCTCGGGTAGAGGATCCGGACGCTGAGCCCGTCTTGAGTGAGATCACGCGGGCCTGAGTCGAAACCACGCCGTTCATCCCGGTCACGGTGGGCCTTGGAAGATTGGTCTTCGGTTCGGGCGGGAGCGTCGCAGCAGTGATCACCCGAACGGCGGGCTTGTACGCTCTGCCCTTTGGCGGTGTGCCCGCGGTCGATGCGATCAGGCGGCGTTTACGGTTTGGAACCTTCTTCAGGGCCTTCTTCAGGATTGAGGCCATATACCGGTTGCGGGACTTGCCGGACTTCGCACCCATGACGACGCCGATGACATGGCGGCTGCCCCGGCGAACCGAGGAGGTCAGGTTGAAGCCGGACGCGCGGGTATAGCCGGTCTTGATACCGTCCACTCCCTTGACGCGGCCGAGCAGCCGGTTGTGATTGGCGTAGCGGCGGCCCTTGTAGGTGAAGCGCCTGGTCTTGAACACACCGTAATACTTGGGAAAATCTTTCTGGATCCGCAGACCCAGGGTCGCCATGTCCCGCGCGGTCGTGAGTTGACGGCGATCTGGCAGACCGGAGGCGTTTGCGAATGTCGTACGCGTCATGCCGAGATGCCGGGCTGTACGGGTCATGCGCAGGGCGAAGTTGGCCTCCGTGCCACCCAGGCCTTCAGCGACGGTGGTTGCCACATCGTTTGCGGACTTGGTCACGAGCGCCTTGATGGCATCCCGGACCTTGATGCTCGAGCCTGGTTTCAATCCAAGCTTGGAGGGCTGGCGGGATGCTGCAAATTTCGACACGCGCAGCCGGGAATCCATCTTGATGCGGCCCGCTTCCAGATCCTGGAAGAGCACGTAGAGCGTCATGATCTTGGTGAGCGAGGCCGGGTAGCGCGGGGCATCGATATTGCGGGCATAAAGAATGCGCCCGTTATGCGCATCTATGGTGATCGCCGCGAACTTTGCTGCGGCATGCACTGACGGAACGGTGGCCATCCATATGACGGCGGCCAGGACCGTTGCCACCAGATTGACGATCAGAGAGCTCAACCGGCGGCGGCCCCAGCCGCTGGACTCAGACACACGAACAAACATTGGTACGCATACGCCTCACGCTTCAGGGTGGAAGCAACCGGCCCGCAGACTTTCTGCAAGGACCCGTCACCTTGAGGCGATAACGAGAGGTGGCCTCAGTTGCGCGGCCTGTTTTCCGCGAACCTCGGCGATTTCCCACTCTGTTAGGCGCCCGCTCCTGTACTCAACACACGCCCCGTCCCTCAGGGGCACGCGGCAGACACTGTGACCGCTCTGCAACGCCCGCGAAGTTTCCTCCAACTCGCTTACCAAAGATTTAAGTGCAGCCAGGTTGCCGTTTACGTCTCGTTTGCCATGTCTGGGCAGATTTTTGTGCGGTGCACAAAAAATTTATTGACATGCATGGTGCGCTGCACATATACGCTGTGTGCAAGCGCGAAGGGCGTAGGGACGTTCCTGAGCGCGGTGAGAATTCAAACAGTCCGGTGGGACAGGAGCAAATCTGATGATCAAGTCTTTCGAAGAGGCCCAGAACTGGGGCAAACAGGGTTTTGAAGCTTATGTCGCAAGCGCAACGGCCTGGACCAAGGGCCTTCAGGGCATCGCAACGGAAGTCGCTGATTACTCCCGCAAATCCTTCGAAGAAGGTACTGCAATGGTCGAGAAGGCGGTTGCTGCGAAGTCCTTCGACAAGGCTCTCGAAGTTCAACAGGGTTACGTGAAGTCTGCTTCTGAAGCTTACGTCGGCGAAATGACCAAGCTGGGTGAAATGTACAAGGAAGCTGCCCAGGAAGCTTACAAGCCGTTCGAAGCCAGCATCTCCAAGATGCAGGGTTCGAAGCCGGCGGCTGCTTCCAAGTAAGTCAGATCGCCTCGAGCGATCCCGGATCCTTCCGGTTTATAGAGCCTGGCGCGGGTTACCGCGCCAGGCTTTCTGCGTTTTATGCGGCTTTGCACTGGGTTCCGGCCGCTCGTGACCGGCGGCAAAGGTCATTATGCCGCCCATTCAGCAAAAACCCATGCCTCCTCTTGCAACGGTCTCACAAAATCCGCATCTTTGCGCGGCACGTAACAATGCATATATCGCAAGTTACGAAGCCCACGATTTGCGGAGCCTTTGAGACGGCATGGTGTCAGCAAACACCGAAACTCTGATGTCCGAGAACGATCGCGACGATGACGAATCGCGCGGTAACGGCACAGCCGTCATCACGCGCACCAGGACCAAGACCAAAAAGCCGAGCCTCTACAAGGTCCTGCTTTTGAACGACGATTACACGCCGATGGAATTCGTGGTCTACGTGCTGGAACGGTTCTTCGGCATGGGCCTTGACCAGGCCACACGCGTGATGCTCCATGTCCACCAGAAGGGTGTGGGCGTATGCGGCGTCTATACCTATGAGGTCGCCGAAACAAAGGTAACGCAGGTGATGGATTTTGCCAGGGAACACCAACACCCGCTGCAGTGCACAATGGAAAAGGAGTAACCCGACCCGTGCCCTCATTCTCCCGAAGCCTTGAGGAAGCTCTGCACCGCGCTCTGGCGCTGGCCAATGAGCGCAGCCAGGAATATGCAACGCTGGAGCACTTGCTGCTGGCGCTGATCGATGATTCCGATGCTGCCGCCGTGATGCGCGCATGCAATGTGGAACTAGACGTTCTGAGGCGTAACCTGGAGAACTACATCGATACCGAACTGGCTAGCCTGGTGACGGCGACTGGAGACGATTCCAAGCCGACAGCGGGCTTCCAGCGCGTCATTCAGCGGGCGGTGATCCATGTGCAGTCGTCGGGCCGCGAAGAAGTGACCGGCGCAAATGTGCTTGTCGCGATATTCGCCGAGCGGGAAAGCCATGCCGCCTACTTCCTGCAGGAGCAGGACATGACCCGCTACGATGCGGTCAACTACATCTCCCACGGTATCGCCAAGCGGGCAGGAACCTCGGAGGCCCGCAGCGTGCGCGGGGTGGACGAGGAGCGCGAGCCGGAAGCGGCCGAAGGCACGGAAAACAAGGACGGAACGGACGCGCTTGAAGCCTATTGCGTCAACCTCAACCGCAAGGCTGAAGACGGCAAGATCGATCCCCTGATCGGGCGGGACGCCGAGGTGAAGCGCACCATCCAGGTGCTCTGCCGGCGCCAGAAGAACAACCCGCTGTTTGTCGGGGATTCCGGTGTGGGCAAGACCGCCATCGCCGAAGGCCTCGCCCGCAAGATTGTCAATGGCGATGTGCCGGAGGTGTTGAAGGACTGCACGATCTTCGCCCTCGACATGGGGACGCTGCTGGCGGGTACGCGCTACCGCGGCGACTTTGAAGAGCGCCTGAAGGCGGTGGTCAAGGAGATCGAGGAATATGACGGTGCGATCATGTTTATCGATGAGATCCATACGGTGATCGGTGCGGGGGCGACCTCAGGCGGAGCCATGGATGCCTCGAACCTGCTGAAGCCGGCTCTCGCGGGCGGCACGCTGCGCTGCATCGGGTCGACCACCTACAAGGAATACCGCCAGCATTTCGAGAAGGACCGGGCTCTGGTCCGCCGCTTCCAGAAGATCGACATCAATGAGCCTTCGGTCGAGGACGCGGTGAAGATTCTCAAGGGCTTGAAGCCCTATTTCGAGGACTTCCACAACATTCGCTACACGAATGACGCGATCCGGCAGGCGGTGGAATTGTCGGCGAAGTACATGAGCGACCGCAAGCTGCCGGACAAGGCGATCGACGTCATCGACGAGACCGGTGCATCGCAGATGCTGCTGCCGGAATCGCGTCGGCGCAAGACCATCGGCATCAAGGAAGTTGAGGAAACCATTGCCAGCATGGCGCGGATTCCGCCGAAGACCGTGTCCAAGTCGGACGCCGAGGTGCTGCAGGATCTCTCAGAGGCATTGCGCCGGGTGGTGTTCGGGCAGGATAAGGCTATCGAGGCACTGGCTTCGGCAATCAAGCTATCGCGCGCTGGATTGCGCGAGCCGGAAAAGCCGATCGGCAACTACCTGTTCTCCGGTCCGACCGGCGTCGGCAAGACCGAGGTGGCTCGCCAGCTGGCCGATTCCATGGGTGTGGAACTGCTGCGCTTCGACATGTCGGAGTATATGGAACGGCACACGGTGTCCCGCCTCATCGGCGCGCCCCCCGGATATGTCGGGTTCGATCAGGGCGGCCTTCTGACGGATGGTGTGGACCAGAACCCGCACTGCGTGCTTCTGCTTGACGAAATCGAGAAGGCGCATCCGGATCTCTTCAACATTCTCCTGCAGGTGATGGATCACGGCAAGCTGACCGATCACAACGGCAAGTCGGTCGATTTCCGCAATGTCATCCTGATCATGACCACCAATGCCGGTGCATCCGATCTGGCAAAGCCGGCCATGGGCTTCACGCAGAGCAAGCGGGAAGGGGACGACGAAGAGGCCATCAACCGGATGTTCTCGCCGGAGTTCCGCAACCGTCTGGACGCGGTTATCGCCTTTGCGCCGCTCAGCCAGGACGTTATTCAGAAGGTCGTTCAGAAGTTCGTGCTTCAGCTCGAAGCGCAGCTGGCGGACCGCAATGTCCTGATCGAGTTGACGGACGGTGCGGCCGATTGGCTTGCCAAGGAAGGCTATGATGAGCTCTACGGCGCGCGTCCGCTCGCGCGGGTGATTCAGGACAACATCAAGAAGCCGCTCGCCGATGAGGTCCTGTTCGGAAAGCTCGCCAATGGCGGCACGGTCCGTGTGGTGGTCGAGCGCGACGAGAACGGCAAATCCGGACTTGGGTTCGAATTCCTCACCGGCGAAGCCGAAAAGGCCAAGCCTGCAAAACCCAAGGCGACTCGCCGCAAATCGGCTAAAAGCAAGAAAGCAGCGGTGAAGAAGAAGACGCCCCCGCGCAAGAAGAGCGGCGGCGGGGGCTCGGTGCCGAGCGTACCTCTTCTGACCGATTAATCCGCCTCCGGAGGCCGCCGCCCCGGCGGCTTCAGGAGGATGGACATGCGCCTGATCGCAACATCTTTTTCAGCGGCTCTGGTTTGCGCCAGCAGCCTGTCGGCGTTCGCGCAGACGCAGGTTGATCCGACCAAGTTCAAGTCGCTTCTGAACTCTCCCGCCTACGTGAAGCAGATGGCCGCGGTCGTGTCGAAATACGAGGTGAGCGTTACGGGCTGCAAGACGCCGAAGGTGGCCGGACGGGTGAGCACCAAGCTCATGAAGCGACCTGTGGCCATGCCCGGCATCGGCCTGCCGGGATCTGCACAATGGGTAGATACGCTGAAAATCGAAGGCTGCGGCAAGGCCTTTCAGCGGAAGGTCATCGCCACCCTGCATCAGGGCCGTCCCATCTTCTTTCCCTATCTCGCAGGCACGACCCGGACCACGCCCAAGCTGCAGCTTGATGCCATGCGCCAGCTGCTTACCAAGGAGCGGACACGTTCGACGCAGGCCGGCTGCAAGAAGAACAGTCCCCTGACGCTCTCCACGACAAAGTTCGTGGCTGAGGCCAAGGTCGAGACCGGAACCATGTGGCGGGAAGCCTGGACTGTGCGTAACTGCAAGGGCAAGCGTGTGGTCGGACTTCTGTTCTCGCCGGACCGAACCGGAAAGGTGAAGGTTTCCGTTGAATAGGGACGGCGGGAGGCCATGAGGACTCCGCGCAGGGCATGGCGCCCCAAACAGCACATTAGGCCGCTCGCGCTGGGGGTGGTCTGGCGCGGCGACGAAGTTCTGCTGTGCCGGGTCTTCGATGATGAAGGTAACACAGAGGGCTGGCGGCCGCTCGGCGGCGGGATCGACTTTGGAGAGCGGGCCGAGGCTGCCGTGAGGCGTGAGTTTCTGGAAGAGATCGGTGAGGAGATCGTCAGCCCGACTCTGCTTGGAGTTCTGGAGAGCCACTATGAGCACTACGGCATGACAGGCCACGAGATCGTTTTTGTCTTCGACGCCAGATTTATGCGGGAAGAGGCCTATGATACCGAGAGCTGGGCCTATGAAGAGGAGGCTTATGACGGCGCTGCCGAGTGGGTTCACACAGGACTCCTGCGATCGGGCAGTGAAGCGCTCTTTCCAGATGGCCTTCTTGCGCTCTTGACGGAGCGGCGGCAGGGCTGACGGGATGAAGGCGGTTTATGTAGTGACCGATGTGGAGGTCGATGGTCCGGTTCCGGGCCTGAACTCAATGCTGTGCTTTGCCTCCGTTGCCATCAGCCCGGATGGGGAGGAAATCGGCACTTTCGAGACGGTGATCGAGCCGCTGGAAGGCGCGGCTGCGGATGAGGACACCATGGCCTGGTTCCGCAGCATGCCGGAAGTCCATGCGGCCGCCACGAAGAATCCGCGCCGGGCGATCGAGGTGATGCAGGACTTCACCGCCTGGATACTCGGCTTGCCTGGTGATCCGATATTTGCAGCCCATCCGCTTCTCATGGATGCCCCGTGGATTGACTACTATCTGCGCCATTTCGGGGGCTACCGCCTGTTGAAGGGACCCTGGCCGGGAGAACAGCTGTTCCATGCCGGGGGGCTGTGTATCCGTTCGTTTGCCTCCGCCAAGCTCAGCTGGCCGATCTGGGAGTGCGCGGCTGAAAATTATCCGCCGGAACTCCTGGGCAACCACGAACATACCCACCTTGCAATTGACGATGCCCGTGGCTACGCCTGCCTGCTTGCGGCTTTGATGTCGCGCTGAGCAGGTCAGGTGCCCGCTCGGCGGGGAGGATCGATGGACCTTGGCTGGGAAGAATCGGCTGACGCCTGGATACGCTCGATGGGCGATGACGGCGACTGGAGCCGCAAGCACGTGATGGATCGAGTCATGCTTGGCCGCGTGGACCGGCGTGCATTCGAAACTGCGCTGGATGTGGGATGCGGCGAGGGCCGGTTCTGCCGGATGCTCAAAGAGCGCGGCATCCGCGCGGTGGGTATTGATGCGACGGCCAAGCTTGTTGAGGAGGCGCGCCGGCGGGATCCCAAAGGGGATTACCGGTTGGCGCGGGCGGAGAACCTGCCTTTTGATGATGCGAGTTTTGATCTCGTGGTCTGTTACCTCGCTCTTATCGATATCGAAGATTTCCGGGACGCGATCGCCGAGATGGCGCGCGTTGCCAGGCCGGGCGGGATTGTTCTTGTCGCCAACCTCTCCTCGTTCAGCACCGGCGGCATGAACCAGCGCTGGATACGGAACGAGGTGGGCGAGGCGCTGCATTGGCCAGTGGACCGATATCTCTATGAGTTTGGCGAGTGGGTGGAATGGGTGCATATCCGCGTCCATAATTTCCATCGCCCGCTCAGCGCCTACATGAGCACCTTCCTGGAGCAGGGACTGCGCCTGACATTCTTTGACGAGCCCGAGCCGGACGATGCCGAGCCTGAGCGGTCGGAGCGCTATCGCCGCTGTCCCTGGCTTGTCGCCATGGAATGGGAGAAGCCGGTGTGACCCCGGGTGTGCCGATCTGCGAAAAGGTTGCTGGATTGAGTCCGGATCTCCGTCTAAATCTCTGATAGACTTTCGTTTTCATCCATCCTCCCGCCAGGCCTGTTGTGCAGGAACCCGAGATCAGCACCCGTTATGAGTGGTCGGCCTTCTGGCCGGGGGTGACCGGAATTTTCTCGCTTGCCGGACTGGTCATGTGCGCCTCCTTTCTGGGTTTTGGCGCGCTGCTCAACGGAATGGGCTTTGATCTCTGGCCGGGCCTTCTGACGACCCTCCTCATCTGGGCGCTGCCGGGTCAGGTGGTGCTGCTGACACTGTTTCAGGAGGGCGCGGCGCTGCTGGCCATTTGTCTGGCGGTGAGCGTGACCGCCATCCGGCTCCTGCCGATGGTCACCGTTGTGCTGGCCAAGACGGCCCTGCCGGAGGCGCCGCGTTGGCCGTCCTACTTCCTGGCCCACTTCATCGCCGTTACCTTGTGGGTTCTGACGGGCGACGACATCATGGCCATGCCGAGACCGCGCCGGCTGCCGTGGCTCACGGGTCTTGCCTGCTGCCTGATGACGGTCATGCTGGTCATGACCACGATCGGTTACTATTTAACCGGTGCGGTTCCGGTCGCGGTCGCCGCGGCTCTTGCGTTCATGTCGCCATGTTTCTTCTTCGTATCGCTGTTTGCCGCCGCCAAGGCGCGGATGGACTTGCTGGCCATCGCGGGAGGCGTGGCGCTCGTCCCGTTGTGCATGCGCCTGGTGCCTGACTATGATCTCGTCATTTCCGGCGTGGTCGGCGGGACCTTCGCCTACCTGATCGGCCGGCGCCTGGGGAAGGTCCGATGAGCGCCGGCGCGGATGGGTACCTGCTGCTGGTGGTCCTCGCCGGAGGGGTTGCCACCTATATCTGGCGTGCCCTTGGCGTGTTTGCCGCGCAAGCGCTGGATCCCGAGGGAAACCTGCTGAGATGGCTCGGATGTGTCGCGACTGCGATCGTTGCGGCATTGTGCGTGAAGCTGGCTCTGGCTCCTCCCCAGGTGCTTGAAAGCACCCATCTGCTGACCCGCCTCGGCGCCCTCTTCGGCGGTGTGGCGGCTTTCTACGTTTCAGCGAACACGACCATCGGCGTCGGGGTTTCCTTCGCCCTGATCGTTTTGGTCGAGCAGTTTTTTCGACCGGCTTTCTAGAGTTGAGATTGACGTCCTCGCCATTGAGCAGGCGAAATATTTGCATTCAAAAATATAATTCCTGAAATCGTACCAAATGTGGCAATATTCATATCACAAAGACGCCGCACGGTTAGAATGGAACGGCGCTAATTCTGATTATCGGCTGGGGAATTCACGATGGCGACGATCCTGACTGTTCACGGAACCTTTGCTAGCGGACCCGAAACGGCTGAGCCTGGCCGGCAAAAATGGTGGCAGAAGGAATCTTATTTCGAGGATGGATTGCGGCGGTTGGTTGAAGCCGAGCACGGTCATCTTAGCTGGCGGCCGGTCATCTGGGACGGTCTGAACTCTGAAACGTCGCGGCGGGCGGCAGGAGCCCGTCTGCTGGACGAGATGAACGCTCTTGAGGATGCGCAGGAGCCGTATGCCGTCATCGGCCACAGCCACGGCGGGTCAGTGATTTCCGCGGCGCTGATGCTGGCGGCCAAGCAGGAAAATCCGCTGCCACATCTCGATGCCTGGCTCACCGTGGGAACGCCATTCATCCAGACGAAGAAAGAAAGATGGCTGTTCAATCGGCTCGGCCTGATCGGCAAGGCCGTCTTCGTAGCCATGTTTACGCCCTTGCTTGTCTACATCGTGACCCAGTTCGCTGAGGTGGCCGAGGGCGGCTGGGAATTGTTCGACGCGCCGCTCTTCGCGTTGTTTTGCCTGTTGAACCTCTTGCCGGTTCTGGCATTTTTTCTGATTGCTCGGTATCGCGAGGGAGGAAGCCTTCATCTTTATGACGGCAAACCGCTTGCATTCGCCCACTCTGAGTTCGGACCGCGCTGGCGCTCCCTCTGGCACGTCAACGACGAAGCCGTTCAGGGACTTAGCGCACTGAAGAAGGTCAAGCTCAGCATATTCTCAAAGGGATTCGCGGTACGGCCGCTGAGTGTCCTGTCGATCTTGATCCCCCCGGCCCTGATCTTCGCCTTGATGGACTCAGCGTCTCTCATGAGATGGCTCAACGAAAGATTTAACCAGGGTGGCGAACTCGTTTACCTCCAGGGCAACGGCGATAGCTTCATTCAAAATGTGAGCTTTATCGAAGCGGCCTTCCGTAGAAAACTGCTCAATCTGACCTTCGATACCCGCTGGGAAATGTTTACGGCCGGGATCTGGATCGATTTCCTTCAAGTCTGCGTGTTCGGATCGATCATGCTGATCCTGGTGTTAGTGGTGAGTTTCGGTTTCAACCTGGTATCGAGGCTCATCAGCTCCAGCCTGAGCCGCGTTCTGAATCCTGCAGCATTGGGGCAGATCCGGGCGAATTCGCTGGGGAGCGATACGCGGGAGGACAGCGCCTTTGATGCCGGCCCGGCGCCCATGTGGCTCGGAGCAAGCTTTCCACCGCTGCCGGCCGGCCTTGGCCAGCCTCTTCAAGCCACGAGCGATGCAGCCGTTGCCCGGGTGGTGCCTAAGTTCCGTGACGCTATCGGGGCTTTGGGCGGGGCCGGGGGAGAGCAGGAGAAGCTGGACATGCTGTCGGAGTATCTGACCTGGAACGAACTGATCCACACCTCCTACTTCGACAACTGGCAATTTGTGAAGCTTCTGGCCTACGCGCTGGTGCAGACTGAGGGCTTTCGGCCGACGCAGCCGTTTGCGCATGATCCCGAGTACCAGCTGGCCGCTGGCTGGTACGAAGAGATCTTTTACGGTGAGACAGCCGGAAAGTGAGCTGCCTATAACAATTTTTCTGAGAGCAGCAGAGCTGCACGCGGTCCCGGTTCAATGACTGTCTTGTCCTTGGAGCGCATAAGTCTGTTTTCATTATTTTGACGAATGTTTTTATCAATATGAATTGCTTATATTTTCAATGACACCATGTTCATCAGTATGCACAAAAGAGTATTAAAATTTATTGATTTAAATTTTCCATTGTTGTGACTCTTGCCACAATAAGATTGAGTAATATTTTGTAATATTTGATATCGGGATGAATGGATTTTGATGGGATCTCGATGAAATCTTAAGGAGACTGACATGACTAAGATACTTGCTCCTAAGCAAAGTGTGGAGGAGTCAGGAACTTGCGCCAGATTGATAAGTATAATTGGTGGCGTAGCCGTTTCACTTGGGCTGATGTCCGGCGTTGCGCTTGCACAGCAGGGCGATTGGACGATCACCAACAAGTCGGTGGGCAGCTTTGCCGGCTGGGCGGCGACCAGCGGTGTGAAGGTCCTGACGGGCGATTTCAATGGCGATTCCGATGAGGACATTGCCTTGATCCGCCAAACGGGCGGCTGGAATACGGTGCCGGTCGCCTTCGCGAACGGCTCAGGCGGCTGGAACGTCACCAACAAGTCTGTCGGCAGCTTCGCTGGCTGGGCGGCAACCAGCGGCGTGCAGGTACTGACCGGTGACTTCAACGGCGACAACCGGGATGACGTGGCTCTGATCCGCAAGTCCGGCGGATGGAACACCGTGCCGGTCGCTTTCGCGGACGGATCGGGCGGGTGGACGATCACCAACAAGTCGGTGGGCAGCTTTGCCGGCTGGGCGGCAACGAGCGGTGTCAGGGTCCTGACGGGCGATTTCAATGGCGACAACAGGGATGACATCGCTCTAATCCGCCAGAGCGGAGGCTGGAATACGGTGCCGGTCGCGTTCGCGGACGGCTCCGGCGGCTGGACCATCACCAACAAGTCCGTCGACAGTTTCGCCGGCTGGGCGGCAACGAGCGGTGTCAGGGTCCTGACGGGCGACTTCAATGGCGATTCCAATGACGACATAGCTCTGATCCGCCAGACCGGCGGCTGGAACACTGTGCCGGTCGCGTTTTCCGATGGTTCGGGCGGTTGGAACATCACCAACAAGTCGGTTGGCAGCTTTGCCGGCTGGGCGGCGACCAGCGGCGTCCAGGTTCTGACCGGCGACTTCAACGGTGACAACGACGCCGATATTGCTCTGATCCGCAAGAGCGGCGGTTGGAACACGGTGCCGGTCGCCTTTGCTGATGGTTCGGGCGGCTGGAGTATCACCAACAAGTCCGTCGGCAGCTTCGCCGGCTGGGCGGCGACCAGCGGCGTGCAGGTTCTGACCGGCGACTTCAACGGTGACAACGATACCGATATTGCCCTGATCCGCCGAACCGGGGGCTGGAACACGGTTCCGGTCGCCTTTGCGAACGGTTCGGGCGGCTGGAGTATCACCAACAAGTCCGTTGGCAGTTTCGCCGGCTGGGCCGCCACGGGCGGTGTCAAAGTTCTGACCGGTCAGTTCAGCGGCGACAACGAAACGGATATTGCCCTGATCCGCCAGTCCGGAGGCTGGAACACCGTGCCGGTCGCATTCGCAACCAACAACTGACCCACAACCTGGATGGCAGGGCTTCGCCCTGCCGTCCGTCTCATCCCTGGTTCTGTGCCAGAACGGGAGACTACCCTACCTTGCGCGGCTCTCGCGTCGGTGCGTGCGGTACAGGCCGGCTGCCCATTTGGCCGAAGGTCTTTGCATCCAGTTCCCGAATGCCAGTTCGAGTTCCGCGGGCAGTTCCAGTTTCCGGTAGACCGCCATCTGCGCCGGGCGGGTCAGGGGGGAAAGCAGGCTGGCCACGGCAAGATCGGCGCGGGTGAATCTGGCCCCGGCAAGGAAGGGGCGTCCGTCGGACAGGAGATCGTCCAGCCAGTCAAGTTCAGTCTCGAACCTGGCCTTGGCGCGTTCCGGTGTTTCAGGTGTGATGCGGAAGCCCTTGATCATCAACCGGCGGACGAGAGGCCACGTTGCCCGGCCCGCCAGCGCCTTTGCGTGGCCAAGATTGAGGTAGAGCGCCGGGCGGACGCTCTCAGGCGATCGCGGCAGGCAGATCGAATAGACGTAGTGGCGGAGGTGGATGCCAATACCGTTGTCCGCACGCTCTTCGATGCCCGCTGCATCCGGGTGGTTCAACTCCGGGCCGTTGCCGTGCCTTGAAGCCCAGTCCAGGATCGCACCGCTTCCCTGGACGGGTTCCCGGCTACTCAGAAGGAGAGGCAGGGCGGATGATCGGGCGCCCGCAAGGCGGCTGGAGAGAACATGCAGTCCCGGTACCCAGCACTCTTCCTGATAGTCAATGCGGTGCCAGTCGAGCGCCCAGCGGGCCTTCTCGCAGAAGTGCGAGATCCCGAACGTGATCAGCCGCGGGTGTTCGGCCATCCTGCTCAGAGCGCCGCCCTGATCTTTTCGGCATTGGCGGCAATGACATCCATGTCGCCCATGTTGCCCGGCGGGTTGAGCTTCACGCCTGCATGGCGAGGCAGGATGTGGACATGGGTGTGGAACACTTCCTGGCCGGCTGCGGCCTCATTGAATTGCTGGATGGTGACGCCCTCGGCATCGAAGGCGCTGGTGACCGCCTTGACCATGGTCTGTACGGTCGTTGCCACGGCGGCAAGGTCGGCCGGGTCGATGTCGTAAAGGTTGCGCGACGGCGCCTTCGGAATGACAAGGCAATGGCCTTCGGCGCGCGGCATGATGTCCATGATGACGAACGTCCTGTCGTCTTCGTAGACCGTCTGGCTTGGAATCTCCCCGCGCATGATCTTCGCGAACACGTTGTCGTTGTCGTAAGCAGTCATCGTCCGTCACTCGCCTTTGCATGGTTGTATTTTGCTTCCTGTTCTCAGGATCGGAATGCGCGGTCAACCCTTCTTGAAGGGCGTGAATCGGGAGAGGTGGTCGTGCTCCTGCGCCACATACTGGCGCTCTGAAATGAGATATTCCCTGACCGCGTTATCCAGGCCCGGGTCGGCAATGTAGTGGGCCGAGTATGTGGTCACCGGCACGTATCCGCGCGCAAGTTTGTGCGGCCCTTGGGCTCCCGCCTCGACCCGCTTCAGTCCCCGCTCGATGGCAAAATCGATGGCCTGGTAATAACAGAGTTCAAAGTGCAGGAAGCGATGATCTTCCACACAACCCCAGTTCCGGCCGAACAGGGTGTCGCCGCCGATGAAATTCAGCGCACCCGCGATGTAGCGCCCATGGCGCTTTGCCAGGATGAGCAGGATGTCGTCCGGCAGAGCCTCGCTAGCCTGGGAAAAGAACTCCCGGGTGAGATAGGGCTGGCCCCATTTGCGGGCGCCGGTGTCCATGTAGAACTCCCAGAACGCGTCCCAATGGGCCTCGGTGAGATCTGACCCGGTCAACCACTCGACCTCGATATCGTTGCACAGGGCCGCGGCCCGCTCTTTCCTGAGGTTCTTGCGTTTGCGTGAGGACAGGGTATCAAGGAACTCGCCGAAATTGGCATATCCGTCATTCAGCCAGTGAAACTGCTGGTCGGTCCTTTGGAGCAGGCCGAGGCTGCCGAGATGCTCGTACTCGCCTTCGGTCAGGAAGGTCCAGTGAACCGATGAGGCACCGGCCTTGCGGCAGAGCTCGACGGCTCCCGACATCAGGGCCTTCTCCCGGTATTCGGTATGTTCGTCATCAGCGACCAGAAGCCGTCGTCCGGTGGCCGGGGTGAACGGGACGCTGACCTGGAGCTTGGGATAGTAGCGCCCGCCGGCCCGCTCGTAGGCGTCGGCCCAGCCGTAGTCGAAGACGTACTCACCCTGACTGTGGGACTTCACGTAGGCCGCCATGCAGCCGGTGACCTTGCCGTATTCCTCCAGCACCAGGTGACGCGGCAGCCAGCCGGCCTGGCCTGCAACTGAGCCGGAGGTTTCGAGCACGTTCAGAAAAGCGTGCGATAGAAAGGGGTTATAAGGACGGCCTGAGGGATTGGCACAAGCATCCCAATCCGCCGGCGCAATGTCCTTCATCGCGCCTTCAATGCGGATCACCAGCTTTTCGTGCTCGTCTTGTTCTGCGGCGGCCATGGCAATTCTATCGCATATAACGGGCGAGCTGCGCACCCGGATTTGCTGTCTCTCCTGAAGCGCAGGTCAAGGACGGAAGCCCTCGAACACGATCTGGTCGGCGTAGCGGGCGGCCTTGCGCCGATCGGCCTCGGTGCGCACGGTCCAGGTGAGGATGGGGCGGCCCAGTTTGCGAAAGAGGCGCGTCGGTCCATAGGGCAGACCTTTCACATGGAAGTGGAGAAAATGAGGATTGGCGTCGGCGATCTCCATGCCGTGGCGCAGGCTTAGCCTCCGCTGCAGCGGGAGCCTCCGCCACTCCGGGCTGGAAGCAAAGCGCTCGGCCACCAGACCCCTGGGGAGTTCCGGTGCAAGGGCGCGGACCATGGCCACGCTCTGCGGGTCAAACGACATGATGGCGGCGGGGCCGTCGTATTCACGAACAATCTCGACGACGCGCTCTTCAAGCGGGCCAACTTCGTGCCAGCCACTCTTGATCTCGATCATCAGCGTCGCGCGGCCCGCGACCTGTTCTAGAAGCTCGGAGAGCGTCTGGATCCGGTCACCGCAAGCCTTGAAAGACGCTCGCCTGAGGTCCGCGGCGGTTCGTGCCCTCACCAGACCGGACTCCTCCGTCAGGCGATCGAGTGAATAGTCGTGGAACACGACGGCTTCGCCATCGGAGGTGAACTGGACGTCGACCTCGACAGCATAGCCGGCATCGAGCGCCGCCTGGACAGCGCTTTCGGTGTTTTCGATGATACCGGCTGTGACATCGTGCAGCCCGCGATGGGCGACCGGGCGCTCGGTCAGCCAGCTGAGGTTCCGTGCGCCCGGTGAAGGCATATTTCAGGGTGCCTATTCGATCTCGACAACGGCGTCGATCTCAACCGCCACGTTCAGGGGCAGGGAGCCGGCACCGAGGGCAAAACGGGCGTGCTTGCCCTTGTCGCCAAAGACGTCGACCATCAGGTCCGAACAACCGTTGATGACCTGCGGGTGCTGGGTGAAATCCGGTCCGGCATTAACGAAGCCGCCAAGCTTCACGACGCGCTTCACGCGGTCGAGATCACCGCCGCAGGCATCCTTGACCTGGGCGAGAATGTTGATGCCGCAGAGCCGGGCAGCTTTGGCGCCTTCTTCCACGGAGAGATCCTGGCCCACCTTGCCGATGAACTTGAACTCGCCGTTGTCCAGGGTAACCTGACCGGATACGAAGACGAGATTGCCGCTGACGACATAGCCGACATAGTTGGCTACCGGCGCGGCAGGTTCAGCCAGCTCGATGCCGAGCTCAGACAGGCGGTCGTCGATTTGACCCATGATTTCAGTTCCTTGTGGTTCGTTGATGTGGAGTTGATTCAAGGCGGTTTCGGTCAGGCTGTGACCAGATCACCTGGTGTCTGCCCGGCGAAGAATGCGTCCAGATTGTCGACCGCGCGATTGCCCATACCGCTCCGGGTGCCGTGGGTTGCCGAGCCGATATGGGGCAGAAGGAAGGTGTTCTTGAGAGTCCGGTAGCGGGGGTCGAGATTGGGCTCGCCGGTGAAGACGTCAAGACCTGCCGCCGCAATCTTGCCGCTCTCAATGGCGGCGATGAGGGCATCGTCATCGACGACATCGCCCCGCGAGGTGTTCACGATAACCGCGCCGTCTGGCATTTTCGTAATCGCGTCCGCGTTGATGATGCCGCGGGTTTCCGAAGTTGAGGCGCAGTTGAGGGAGAGGAATTCACATTCCGCCAGAAAGCTGTCCAGACCGGCATGGAAAGTGGCGCCGAGTTCGAGGTCCTCGGGCAGACGGGAGCGCTTGTGATAATGGATCTCCATCTCGAAGGCACGCGCGCGCTGTGCAACGGCGCGGCCGATGCGGCCCATCCCGAGAATGCCCAGCTTGCGGCCGGAGAAGTCCTGTCCGAGCGGATGGGTAGGTGACCAGGATTTCCATGTGCCCTCGCGCACCATCGGCTCAGCCCAGTAGACGCCGCGGGCGGCTCCAAGGAGCAAAAGCAGGGCGATGTCCGCCGTGGCATTGGTCAACACGTCGGGCGTGTTGGTGACGGATATTCCTCTGGCGGCGGCTGCCGGCACGTCTATATGGTCGTAACCTACCGAGAACGTGGCGAGGATCTTTACGCTGTCCGGCAGTTTTGCAATCAAGTCAGCCTTGTGCGGTTCCGTGGAGGTCATCAGGATTCCGTCGCAGCCCTCGGCGAGGGATACCAGTTCGTCCTGGTCCATAATGCGGTCGTCTTTGTTGAGTACGGCATCGTAGCTGGCCGAAATGCGGGCCTCCACATCATCAGTCAGTTTGCGTGTCACGAGAAGTTTGGGTTTGCTGCTCATCTGGTTGCCGGTAGAAACAGGCGCTGGGAACTGCGCCAAAGGGATTGGACAAGCCGTCGCCGACGGAGAAAGAGACAAATGCACTACGCCCGTCTGATTGCAACGAAAAAGCTTACCGCCGGAGCGGCATTTGCTGCTCTTCTTGCCGGCTCTCAAGTGGCCTTCGCTGCGGGCGCCCAGATCGCGCCGCACCGGGCAGTCTATGACATGAGCCTCATCAGTGCGGAGGAACGCGCCGGTATTCGCGCCGCCCGCGGCCGCCTCGCCGTGGAGATCGCCGCAACCGATTGCGAGGGCTGGACCGTCAATGTGCGCTTCGTCAACCAGTTCACCATGCGCCGCGGCAACTCTTCGCTGCTCGACATCCAGAACTCGTCCTACGAGGCGTCCGACGGCAGTCTGATGCAGTTCTTCACGCGGGAATATGTGAACAGCAGGCTGCAGCTGGAAGCCAAGGGTGTGGCGCGGGCCGGTAACAGCGGCGGCAATGTGAAGATGACCAAGCCGAAGGAAGAAAGCTTCAGCCTGCCCGGTAACACGGCGTTTCCCATCTCTCACACGGTCCGCCTGCTGAAACTTGCCCGCAAGGGAGAGCAGCTCGATGAGGTCAGCCTCTATGAGGGCTCTGCCGAGCAGAAGGTCTTCACCGCGAACTCGGCCATCGGCAAGAAGAAGGCCGGTGGAGAGCGGAAGTTCCTCAAGGGCGGCAAGCACCTGGAGCCGCTCAAGAGCGTTAATTCCTGGCCGGTGAGCGTGAGCTACTACGATCCTGCCAAGAAAGGGGAGGGCGAGGAAACGCCGTCTCACCAGATGTCATTCGCTCTGTTCGATAACGGCGTGACCGGCGACATGACCATCGACTACGGCGACTTCAAGATGAAGGGTGCCCTGACCCATCTGGAAATGCTGGATGATCCGGGCTGCGAGTGAAGCCGGCCTGGCACTCGCCGTGCGGCGCTTAACCAATCACGCCGCCAGTACTCGCGTCTGAACTCCGGGAGTGTTAACATTCTTTGGGGTGGCTGTGCGGCTAGTGCCCGCGGGGGCGGGCAAGAGCCGGAAGAGGTTGTGCTGGGCAACCGCTAGGACGCAACTTTGTTGGGCAATTCTTTCCAGGAGATCCGGGTCGGGCTGTCCGGATCAGGATTCATTGCGCGCGGCCTGTGCGGCGTGCTCTGGAACGCACCAGGTCTTTCGCTGACTGCTATTCTCAGTCGACGGCCGAACCCCGCTCTGCCAACGGGTGCAGAAGCGGCCAAGCTTACCAGCAGTATCAGCGAGTTTGTCGACCTGTGCGATGTTGTGGTCGAATGCTCTGGCGATCCGCTATGGGCGGCGGAGCTGGTGGACGCGGCGTTTCAGGCCGGCCGGCCCGTCATAACCATGAACGCAGAGTTTCAGGTGGTCGCCGGCACGTATTTTGCCGAACGGGGACTGCTGAGCGAGGCGGAAGGAGACCAGCCGGGCTGTATAGCCGCTCTGGCGCGCGATGTTCGTGGCATGGGGTTCTCCCCCGTTGTTTTCGGGTCGCAAAAGGGGTTCATCAACCTGAAGCCTGAGCGGGCCGAGATGGAGCGCTGGGCCAAGCGGTTCGGCCAGTCAGTGGACAAGATTTTCAGTTTCACCGACGGCAGCAAGGTGCAAATCGAGAGTGTGCTCGTTGCCAACGGACTAGGCGCCGGCCTTCTGGCTCCCGGGCTATGCGGGCCCGCACACGCAACCACGCGGGCGGGCGCGGTCGAACTCAGCTACCGGGCGCTGGCCGAAACCGGCAGTCCGGTGGTGGACTATGTTCTCAACGAAAACGGGCAGGGTGAGGTCTTTGTCGCGGCGACCCATGATGGTTCTCATACTGCCGCCCTGTCCTATCTCAAGCTGGGTGATGGCCCGTTCTACTACTTCGAGCGCCCTTTCCATCTGAGCTACCTTGAGATTCCGAAGTCTATCATCGCTGTGGTGCGGGACGGCGTGCCGTTGCTCAACAATGGCTCCGATCCGGGCTACAGCGTGGCGGCAGTGGCCAAGCGCAAGCTGCAGAAGGGCGAGTTTCTGGCGAGGTGTCTTGGAACTGAACTTGCCAGGGGCACCGCCGTGAACATCCGGGACGAGCCCGATCATGTTCCGATCGGACTGCTGCAGAACGTTGTCGTTGAGGATACGATCGAGGAAGGCGAACTGCTCACCTCTCGTAACGTTGCCGTGCCGGACAGCCTGGCGGCGAAGGCCTGGGAATTCACCAGATCCAAGGTGCTTTCTCCCCGCCTTCTCAGGGCAGACGCGCGGGCAGGGGCCAGTTCACGCGGGGCCGAGCGTTCCCGCTCCTGAGCTTGCCGCCGCGCCTCAGCGCAACGCAAAGTCTGTAAACAGCTCCGGTTTGAATGTCAGCCCGTGGCCAGGTTCGCGCGGCAGCTCGAGCAGCCCGTTCCTGGGAATCAGTGGCTCGGTCCAGAGGTGATCGTGCCAGCCCATGTACTCCAGCCAGGACGGGTTGGGGATCGCAGAGAGCAGATGACAGCTGAGCTCGGGAAAAAGATGCGGCGCAATGGTGATGCCGGCCCCTCGGGCGTGATCCGCGATCACGCGCAGCTCGGTGTAGCCTCCGCGCATGATATCCGGCTGCAGGATGGGGATCTGACCTGAGGCGAAGAACGGTTTGAGGTCGTGGTGGGTGAAGTGGTTCTCTCCGCCTACGACCGGGGTCCGGATGGCTGAAGCGACCTTGTGGTAGCCCTCGAAATCATCGGCGCGGACCGGCTCCTCCAGCCAGGTTATGCCGCACTCGTCCAGTTGCCGTCCGACCTTTATGGCTTCTTCGGCGTTCCAGCCCTGGTTGACATCGACCATGATCTCGACGTCGCCGTCCAGTGCGGCGCGCATATCGCCGACATTGCGGACGTCTTCCTCGTGACTGAAGATGTGGGCCACCTGCATCTTGATCGCGGTGAAACCCTCATCGACATACCTTTGAGCCTTCTCGATCATGCCGTCATGACCGAGGCCGCGGTAGCAGCCGGAGCCGTAGATGGGGAGGGGATCACCGGTCCCGCCCCAGAGCTGCCAGAGCGGTTTGTCTTCCGCCTTGCCGACAGCGTCCCACAGGGCAATGTCGAGGGCCGACTGGGCCATGACCGTGATCCCCATGCGGCCCTGGATGAATGTCGCGTCCCACATTTTCCGCCACAGAGCTGCCACGTTGCGTGCATCCTCGCCGATCAGCAGCGGTTTCATCATCTCGTGGATACACATCTCGATGGTGCGCATGCCGCCGACAAGCGGCTGCAGGTAACCCGTGCCGATGATGCCGGAGACGGTTTCGACCTCGACGATCAGGAGATCAAGCTGCTCCAGGGTGATGAAGCCTGTTTGCGGGGGGTCGGTGTAGGGCACACGGAGGAGGTGGGTGCGTATATCGGCGATCTACATGCGGTAAGCTCCGGACGATCATAGCCCGCCCCTTTCCCAGGTGTCCG
>JBCCEL010000012.1:0-37848 GCA_039030315.1 Pseudomonadota bacterium | reverse complement strand
GCGCTTCCTGGAAGAGCCTGGGCCTGAACGGTGACGAAACGGTCTCGCTGGCCGGCCTTGAAGGCGACATGGAACCGGGAATGACCATTGCCGCGGCCATCACCATGGCGGACGGCAAGACGCACAATCTCGATCTGCTCTGCCGGATCGATACCCTGGATGAGCTGGAGTACTACCGGAACGGCGGTATTCTGCACTACGTCCTGCGCAACCTCGCCCAGGCCGCCTGACTGCGGCTGACGACCCCGCCGGGCGGGAACGAACGCTTAACCTTGATGGAGTGAGAATGGGCCGTCTCACTCCATCGTTACTCGCCAGTGACAACGTTCCCGACTAGGTAAAGGCCCATGAGACAGTTTCTTAAACCCATGAAAGCGGCCGTGGCGGCCACCCTGGCGCTTTCGATCTGGGCCTGGAGCCCTCCGGACGCGTTCGCGGGGGATGACGCCAGGATAGCCGTTGTTGAACTATTCACGAGTCAGGGCTGCAGCTCCTGCCCGCCTGCCGACAAGGTTCTGGGCAACCTCACCAATGATCCCAATGTCCTCGCCATGTCCCTCAACGTCGATTACTGGGACTATCTCGGCTGGAAGGACACCGTCGGATCGCCCGAGAATTCGCGCCGCCAGCGCGAGTATGCAGTGCGCCGCGGTGACGGCCGGGTTTACACCCCGCAGATCGTCGTCAGTGGCGGCAACCATGTGGTCGGAAGCTACGAGGGCCGGGTGCGCAGCGAGATCAAGTCGGTGCTCTCCAAGCCGGCTGATGCCTTCGTGCCTGTCGACGTGACGGCCAAGGGTCAGGAAGTCACGATCGAAGTCGGCGAAGCCGGAGCCGGTGTGGCGGCCAAGGACGCAACCCTCTGGCTCATGCTGATCACCCGCAAGGTCGAGCAGGAGATTCCGCGCGGCGAAAACCGCGGCCGGAAGATCGCCTACTACAATGTCGTCCGGAAAATGCTGCCCGTCGGCATGTGGTACGGCAAGGCCATGACGGTCAATCTGCCCAAGTCCGGCCTTATGGCTGAAGGCGTGGAAGACTGTGTTGCGGTTCTTCAGGTCGACGGGACTGGCCCGATCATTGGCGCAAGCCGCCTCAGCGATCTGACGCAGACCGCCACCAACTGAAGCCGTTGCGCTCAGTCTGACTTTCCCGGATCCTGACTGCGGAGTGCCGCGTACCGGCGCCGCGATCCGGGTTCGCCTTGGCCGGCGCATCTGGCGCCGGAAAGAGCATCACGCCCCGGAGATCGAATAGCCTGACTTGGTGATTGGCAATGTGCGGACCCGTTCGCCAGTCGCTGCGAAAATCGCGTTCGCCAGGGCAGGCGCGGCCGGAGGCGTGCCCGGTTCGCCGGCACCGCCGGGCAGTTCGTCCGTTGGCAGGATGTGCACTTCGATTTTCGGCGCGGAGGCAAGCTTCAACATTTCGTATTCATCGAAATTGGCCTGCTGCACCTTGCCTTCCTCGACCGTGATCTCGCCGAAGGCCGCGGCGGTCAGGCCAAAGATCAACCCGCCCTGCATCTGGGCTTCCACCATTTTCGGATTAACCACCGAACCGCAGTCGCAGACCATCACCGCCCGCTCAAGCTTCACTGCCTTGTCCGCATCCACGGAAACATCCACGACAGTGCCAACGACGGACCGGAAGGAATGGTGCACGGCGACGCCCCGCCCCCTGCCGTTGCCGAGCGGGCCGTTCCATCCGGCCTTGTCCTTCAGCAGCTTCAGGACGCGCGCTTCGCGGCTGTCCGCGGGCAGATGGGCGAGCTTGTACTCAAGAGGATCCCTGCCGGCGGCAACAGCACACTCGTCCAGAAAACACTCGGTGAAGAAGCTGTTGTTGGAATGGCCCACCGACCGCCAGAACCCCGCCGGGATGGCCGTATTCACATCCACCGCCGAGACTTCCCAGGCCTCCGGCAGGTAGGGTGAACTGAGAATGCCCTCCAGCGTCGCCTCATCCATCTCCGGGCTGGGCGGCATGCCGAGATTGCGCGGCAGATAGGAGGCAAACACCGACTGTGAACCGATCCCCGCTTTCAAGACGGAGATCTTCCCGGCGTCGTCTATGCCGGCCATCATATTCCCGACGGCGCCCGGACGGTAAACATCATGCTGCATGTCTTCTTCGCGGGACCAGACCACCTGTACGGGACGGCCCTTGACGGCCTTGGCCACTTGCGCTGCGTAGCCGGCGAAATCGTTCTCCGCCCGGCGCCCGAAGCCGCCGCCCGCGTAGGTCACGTGGACCTTGACGTCTTTTGCCCCCTCGACCTCCTGCACGGCCCAGCGCGCAAGGGTCGATGACTGGGTGGGCGACCACACTTCCACGGTGTCATCGTCCTTCCACCAGACCGTTGTGTTCATCGGTTCCATGGTTGCATGGGCAAGGTAAGGGGTTTCGTATGTCGCCTCGACGATCTTGGACGCTCGCTTCAAATAGACCGGAATGTCACGCCGGCTTTCAGAGCGGGTGAAGTCGCCGGCTTCAATCTTCCTTTTCAGATCCGACTTAACCGCACCGCTGCTCTGATAGACTTGCGGCCACTCGTAGTTCACGTCCAGCGCATAGACCGCTTCCTTGGCGCGCCAGGTATTGTCGGCGACGACGGCAACGGCGGTGCCCAGGTTGATAATGTCGATGATGCCGCGGCGTTGCCTAACCTCTCCCTCGTTGATGGATTTGACCCTGGCGCCAAAGACTGAAGCCTGCCGCAGGGCGGCAAAAACCATGTCCGGCAGCCTCACATCAATTCCGAACTGCGCGGCGCCCCGGACTTTCGGCGGAATATCGACGCGCGGTACCGAGCGGCCGACCAGCTTGAACGCCTGCGGCGATTTCAGCTTCAGATCCGATGGCGGGGCCATGTCGGCGGCCAGCGCCGCGAGTTCCCCGAACGTTGACCGGGTCTTGCCGTCCGGCGTCTCGAAGCTCGTTCCATTCTGGAGGAGAACATCGGCCTTCACGCCGAGTTTTTCGACCGCCGCTGCTTTCAACAGTTCGCGGCCTGTCGCCCCGGCATGACGCATCGCCGTCCAGTTGCCGACGATTGCGGATGATCCGCCGGTCGCAATCATTTTCATTGCGCCGATCGAGCGCTTGCCGAACCATGCAACCGGATTGTCCGCCTCTTCCGGACGCATGTTCAGGAACATGGTCCAGTTCGCATAGGCGCTGAGTTCGTGGGACGGATGCGTGACCGTGACGTTCGCCGCGCCGAGGTCGACGCCGAGCTCTTCGGCAACGACCTGCCCGAGGCCTGTGTGGGTGCCCTGTCCCATTTCCAGGAAGGGTACGTATATGGTGATCTGGTTGTCGGGGGTGATGTTGATCCAGGCCGTCAGGTCCGCAGATCCGTCAGCATGGGCCAGTGCGCCTAGGCCTTCCACATCCACCGAAGCCAGATAGCCAGTCCCGATCCCAAGTCCGCCAAGCGCGACGCCGCCGATCGAAGCAGCGCCGATCATGAAGATCCGGCGCGTCAAAGACCGATTCGCCGTCATGACTGGCCGCCATTGACGCGTTTGAGTTGCGCTGCCCGGTGAATTGCCGCGCGAATTCTGTCGTAGGTACCGCAGCGGCAGATATTGGTCACCGCTTCCTCGATCTCCTCGTCGCTCGGCGCGTCGGTCTGTTCCAGGAGCGCGGTTGCCGCCATGATGAAGCCCGGCTGGCAATAGCCGCATTGGGGCACCTGTTCGTCGACCCAGGCCTGCTGCACCGCGCTCAGGGTTTCCTCGCTGCCCAGCCGGTCGATGGTCTGGATCTCACTCCCTTCCGCCGCTTCAACCGGTGTGATGCAGGATCTCGCCGCCTCGCCATCAATGATCACGGTGCAGGCGCCGCACAAACCCGCGCCGCAGCCGAACTTTGTGCCGGTCAGATTCAACTCGTCGCGCAGCACCCAGAGCAATGGCATCTCGTCTTCCACATCGAGCTCTTTCAGCTCTCCGTTTACGATAATGCGCGCCATGCCGAATTCTCCAGCGCTCGGACTCCGGGCGAGCACCTTACGAGACTATGTAAGCTGTGCCGCGGAGGGTTCCAAGCGGTATTTGCCCCCACATTTGGGCCGATTTATACCGCTGCGGCCGCATCCGTGCAGCTCTCAATGTTGTGATACATCAGCACAGGACCCAAACGCACAGCTTGCGTGCGGAACGCATCTTTCCTTTTCGCCGGCAAGAGAATAGTGATGCGCCATCTACCTCAACACATATCATCGAGATGCTCGAGAACCTCCAGAGCGCGTCCGGCCTGATCCTCATCCCCGCAATCGCCTGGCTCCTGTCGGAGGGGCGCCGCACGATCTCCCTGCGGGCCGGCATGGGCATCATCGCGGCCGGGCTGGGTATACAGCTCGTGCTGGCAGCCATATTTTTCCTGTTGCCACAGTCGGTCTATGTGTTCGAACTCATCGGCCGGGCCATTGCCGCGTTGCAGACGGCGACCCTGGAGGGCGTGAAGGTGGTCTTCGGCTATCTCGGCGGCGCACCGGCCCCGTTCGAGGTCAAGTTCCCGGAGAACGGGTTCATCCTGGCCATCCAGGCCCTGCCGCTGATCCTGCTCATCAGCGTTCTGTCGAAACTGCTCTTTCACTGGGGCATCATGCAGCGCGTCGTCGCGGCCTTCGCGTTTCTGCTGCGCCGGACCATGGGGGTGGACGGCCCGCTTGGCACAGTGGCCGCCGCCAACATCTTTATCGGCATGGTCGAGGCGCCGCTTCTGGTACGACCCTACATCGCAACAATGAGCCGGAGCGCGCTCTTCGCCGCGATGACAGTGGGCATGGCCACGGTCGCCGGTACGGTCATGGCGCTTTACGCGTCCCTGCTGGCGCCCGGCCTGCCAAGCGCGGCAGGGCATATCCTCGCCGCTTCGATCATCAGCGCACCTGCGGCCTTGATGATCGCCTGGCTGATGGTACCGGGAGAAACCGGGGACGACGGCGCGGATGTGCGTCTGGAGCGCGAAGAAGGCTCCTCCGTCATGGACGCGATTGCCACAGGGACGCTCGATGGCCTGCGGCTTCTGGCCTATGTCACGGCCATGCTCGTCGTCATGCTGGCGCTGGTGGCGCTGGCAAACAAGATTCTCGGACTGTTCAATCCGCTGCTGGGCTTTCCGCTGACAGTGCAGGGCATCCTCGGCTGGCTCCTTCGCCCGGTGGCCTGGGTCATTGGCATACCCTGGGCCGAATCCGCCAGGGCCGGGGAACTCATCGGCATCAAGACCGTATTGAATGAGTTCGTTGCCTTTCTGGAACTGGCCCGGGTTCCTGCAGACGAGCTCAGCGACCGCAGCAGGCTGATCCTCACCTATGCCCTGTGCGGCTTTGCGAATTTCGGCAGCCTCGGCATCCTGACAGGGGGGCTCGTAGCCATGGCTCCGGAACGGCGCGAAGACATTCTGGCGCTTGGACCCAGGTCGCTGGTCTCAGGCACACTTGCAACACTCCTCACCGGAGCCGTTGCCGGCATGCTGACGTTAAGTTGACGCCCGGGAGCGGTGCATGATGATAAAACGCGCGGCGCCTGAAGAATGGAGTACTGGAGCATGAACCTCTTGCGGACCATCTTTGCCGCCGCCGTGCTGGCCGGCTTGACCGCCCATGCGCAAGCGCAGAACACGGCCCAGCCGGCCGAACCCGGCGGCTCGCAGATCAGGATGTTCGACGCCTGGGCGCAGTTTCCCTATCCAAGCTGGCACAAGACCGAAAACGCGCTCGCGGAGTCCAAGGTCTCGCGCCAGCAGCACGCCGACACCTTCGTCGTCGCAATGGTGCCCAAGAAGGAATCGTTCCGCGACTGGACCAACCAGTACACGCTCTTCGGCACATGGCGGGAAAATCTGACCCTTCGCAAGTTCATGAACAGCTCTGTCAGCGCCCTTCTGACGGCGTGCGGGCGCGACAATTTCAAGCTCCGCAAGATCCAGCGTAATCAGAATTCGGCCCTCGTCGCCGTCTACTGCATGAACAGCCCGAACGGACCCGCCGCCTATGGCTACGGCGATGGCGTCGGTGAAGTCACCCTGATGTGGATGGGGCAGTTCCAGAATTCGTTCGTGAAGATCTATGAGCAGTGGCGCGGGCCAAAGTTCAATCCCGCCGACACCTCCTCATGGCCGGTTTCCAAAGCGGTGCTCGACCGGAGCATTGTGCGGTTTTCCGGCATAAGGCTGCTGCCGTACACCCAATGACCGCAACCATCCATGTCGGCGGTGCGGCGGGCTTTGGCGGTGACCGGTTCGATGCTTCCGCACCGCTGATCGCTGCTCTGTCGCGCTGCGATGGTCCGCGATACCTGATCTTCGAAACTCTCGCCGAACGCACCCTTGCCATTGCCCAGAACCAGATGCTGCGGGGCACCGGCACCGGCTATTCGGAGTATCTGGAGGATTACCTGGCCCCGGTCCTTGCGTCCTGCAAGGCGGCCGGCATCAAGATTGTCAGCAACCTGGGGGCAGCGAATGTCCGGGCCGCCGGCGATCGGGTCAGGGCGCTCGCAGCCGAAGTCGGCGCACCTGATTTGCGGATCGCCATCGTTGAGGGCGATGATCTGCTGAGTGTGTTGTCCCCGGATGAAATCGCTGCCTATGCTACGATCGAAGGCACCGAAATCGATGCCGAGCCGATAGGCGCGAATGTCTACCTCGGCGCAGAACCCATCGCGCAGGCGCTGGGCATCGGCGCGGATGTCGTGATCACCGGCCGCTGCACCGATGCGGCACTCACCCTTGGCCCCGTGATGCATGAACTTGGACTCGGCCCTGAAGATGCTGATCTCCTGGCCACCGGCACCATGGCGGGACATCTCCTGGAATGCGGTCCCCAGGTGACCGGCGCCTATTTCGCCGACCCGGCCAGGAAGCCAGTGCCAGACCTGGCCAACGTCGGATACCCGATCGGCGAGATTTCCGCCGACGGATCGGTCACAATCACCAAGCCGGAGGGCACGGGTGGACTGGTCAGCGAGGCAACGGTGAAAGAACAGCTCCTCTACGAGATGCATGACCCGGGAAACTATTTGACACCGGATATCACGCTGGACGTCACCCAGGTCGAGGTGCGCGCAGCCGGACCGGACCGGGTGCGGCTCTCAGGCGCCCGCGGCAAGCCCGCACCGGAGACTCTGAAGGCGACCGTCTCCATGGACGGCGGCTTTCTGGGCGAGGCGGAAATGTCCTATGCCGGGCCCGGCGCCCTGGCGCGGGCCGAACTGGCGGTGGATGTCCTGCGGCAGCGGCTCCAGCGCTCCGCGGTGGGCTCGAAGGTCCGATTCGATATCCTCGGCACACGGAGTATTTTCGACGGCGATGACGGCGGATTGCGGGCGCGTTCGGAATTTGCCGATGAGGGCGAGTACCGCATCCGCATCGCCGCGCGGTCCGATGACCGTGACGAGCTGGAGCGCATGACTCAGGAGGTCTATGCGCTGTGGGTGGCAGGACCAGCAGGCGGCGCCGGGTTCCGCAAGACGATTGCCCCACAGGTCAAGACCGCATCGATCCTGGTGGACCGCTCCGTGCCGGACGTCCGCGTAAGCCTGGTCTGACTGCCATGCCCAAACAACTGAAGGTCCCGCTCTACGACGTCACCCATAGCCGCGCCGGCGACAAGGGAAACACGGTCAATATCAGCCTGATCCCCTACAAGGCCGATCTCTACCGGTGTCTTCTCGACCAGGTCACCGAAGCCAGGGTGCGTCAGCTCTTTGCACATCGCGGCGCATCCCGCGTCAGGCGCTACGAGGTGCCGGGCCTGCCCGCCCTCAACTTCGTCATCGAAGACGCGCTGCAGGGCGGAGTGAATCAGTCCCTCGGCCTTGACGGGCATGGCAAGGCCCTGTCGTTCCTGCTGTTGACGATGGAAATTGAAGTGCCCGAAGATCTCAGCACCGCATAGGAGCGGCTACTCGGCCGCTTGCGCCTGCTCCCGGGCGTCGCTGGCAAGCCAGAGGTTGAGGAACCGGTTGAGCCAGTCCTTGACCGCCGGATCGTGCTTCATGCGGCCTTCGAAATGGGCTTCGCGCGGATGCGTCCCCGGCATCGTCAGGCGCTCACGGCCCTTGGTGGTCCAGCGGTGCATCATGGCCAACGTCAGCTCCGCATGAAACTGCACGCCGAACGCGGACTGGCCAAAGCGGAAGGCCTGGTTGCCGAACATCTCGGTCGTCACCAGGATCTCAGTGCCCGCCGGTGTGGAGAACCCTTCCTTGTGCCACTGGTAGACATGGTCCGGCCATTCGCTCATCAGCCGGCGGCCCGCCTCCGTCACGGTGATCGGGTAGTAGCCGATCTCCGCCATGCCTTCCGGGTGCGGCGTCACCTCCGCCCCGAGGGTCCGGGCAAGCATCTGGCACCCAAGACAGATGCCGAGAAACGGCGTGCCCTCGCGCAGGGGAACATCGAACCAGTCAAGCTCGGTCCGGATGAAATCGAGCTCCTGGCAATCGTTGGCGCTCATCGGTCCGCCGAAGACTACGACTCCTGAATAGGGTTCCGTCGTTTCAGGAAGGGGATGTCCCATGCAGGGCCGCCGGATATCGAGCTCAAAGCCGCGGTCCTGAAGAGCCAGTCCCACACGCCCGGGCGTGGATGTGGGTTGGTGGACAACGATCAGGATCTTTTCGGTCATGCTGGGCGAGGAGTGATTCCGGGTGTAACGACCATCCTACATGGCCGAGATGCCGCCGTCGAGTTTGATCTCCGAGCCGGTCACGAAAGAGGATTCATCGCTGGCCAGGTAGATGCAGGCATAGCCCACATCGTCCGGTGTCCCGATCTTCTTCATGGGCACCTGGCGGGCAAGCTTGGCCCGGTTCTCCGCCTTGTCGGCGCCGCCCACAACCTCATCCACCATGCCGGTGTCGATAAATGCCGGGTGGATGGAATTGACCCGGACGTCATAGCCCTGCCGCGTGGCCTGCAGGGCTACCGACTTCGTCAGCATCCAGACCCCGGCCTTGGCCGTGTTGTAGGCCACGAAGTTGTAGCTGGCGATCAGCCCGGCAATGGACGAGATGTTGATGATCGCGCCGGGCGCATGGCGGGCGAGCACCGGCAAGGCGCTCCTGCAGCCGAGGAACACGGCATTCAGGTCGATGTCCATGGTCCGGTGCCAGTCATCAAGCCCGATGCTCTCGACCGAACCGGGAATGCAGACCCCGGCATTGTTGACCAGCACGTTCAGCCCGCCGAGTGCCGTCTCCGCCTCGCCGACCACCCGCTCCCAGGCGTCCGGGTCGGTCACATCATGGGTGATGCCCACGGCGGCGCACCCGCTGTCCGCGGCGATCGCTTCGGCTGTATCTCTGGCGCCTGAGCCGTTGATGTCACTGAGGGCCACATCGGCCCCTTCCGCCGCCATCATCGCACCAATGCGGGCGCCGATGCCCTGGGCCCCGCCGGTCACCAGCGCTTTCTTGCCCGACAGCCTGCCCATTTCGACTCAGCTCTCCCGCGGCAAGAGCAGGCGCTTCATCACCGAACTCATGATGTTGCGCGGAGCAAAGCGCGTGCCTTCTGCCAGAATCGTGTTGGCGACGCCGGGGATCACCACACGCTTCTTGTCCTTGAACCCGTTCCAGGCCGCCTCGGCAATCTCCTCGGCCGAAGCCATCGGCATCATCTTGTTGGCAAGGGTGTCCGTCATCGAGGCGCGCGCCATGAAATGGGTGTCCGTTGGTCCCGGACAGACGGCCGTTACCGTCACGCCTGTGCCGTCCAGCTCTGCCGCCATGGCTTGCGAGAAGGACAGAACGAAGGCCTTGGTAGCGTAGTAGACCGCCATATAGGGTCCCGGCATGAAGGCCGCCAGCGAGGCCACGTTCAGCACGCCACCGCGCTCCATATTCTGCATGTAAGGCAGGAAACGCAGGGTCAGATCCGCCACGGCCCGGACGTTCAGGTCGATCATGGCAGTCTGCTCGTAAAGATTGAGTTCCAGAGCGGAACCGTTGAGACCGAACCCGGCGCAGTTCACCAGCACATCGGGGTCCAGCTTGCGCTCGCGCAGTTCCTCCTCAATCATCTCCGGCGCTTCCGGATCGCAGAGATCGGCCGGAATGGCGATGACATTGCCGTTCATCTTGGTGGTGAGGATGCCCGCGACCCGGTTGAGCTCGCTTTCCATATCGGAGACCAGGACCAGGATGTGCTGATCGGCGGCGATCTCATAGGCCAGTCGCTCGCCGATGCCACTCGAGGCACCAGTGATCAGCGCCACCGCCTGTCCGTTCACATCCGCCATAGTCTACTCCGCCCCGGCCGGATCGCCGGGGAGGGAGGCCTCTACCGATTTGCGCAGATTCACCCGGTCACGGGTGCTGACGCCAAGCAGTTCCGCCGCCCGCCACATGAAGTTAGCTTCATAATCGGTCACGACCCCGTCCGCCAGCACGATTTCCCACAGCATGCGGACGATGTGCTTGCGGCCATCCTGGTCGAATGACTTCGTCAGAACGCTTGTGAAGCGGTAGAGATCCACCGCCTCGTCATCCAGCCTGCCGGCCTTTTCCGTGAGCTCCTGCAATTCTTCCGGCGCCAGACCGAACTTTCCGGTCAGCAGTCCGTCGCGCCTGGCCTTCTCATCTTCATCCTCGTGACCGTCTATGCGGCCTGCATGGATCAGCAGAACGGCGATGGCTTCGGCGACATCATCTTCTGACGCCTCCGGCTCAGCGGAGAGTTCAAACAAACTGGAAATCTTGGTCCAGAGCATTCCGGGGCCTGGCTTCTTCTGTTGGATTTCGGGGAAAGGATTGGCTCTTCACATAGCGCATTTTGGGCACTTGGCAAAAGCCCCCGCCGGATATAGCTTGCGCCGCTTTTCGGGGTCGGCAGAGGGAACATCAGGGCAATGAGCGAAACGCAGAAGACCATCGTCAATTCCTGGAACGAGTGGGATCCGCTCAAGCACGTGATCGTGGGTGTGGCGGACGGCTGCTGCATCCCACCGCCCGAACCGGCGCTGGACGCCAAGGTGCCGGAGGACTCCGACATGCGCGGTCAATGGGGCCCACGCCCGGAAGAGACGGTCATCAAGGCCAACGAGCAGCTCGACGGTTTTGCAAAGGTACTCGAGAGCCGTGGCGTCCGCGTCGACCGGCCAACACCGCTCGACTTCAACCAGAAGGTCTCGACCCCTGACTGGGAAACCGAAAGCATGTTCGGCTGCATGCCGCCGCGCGACGTCCTCCTGACCGTCGGCTCGGAGATACTCGAGGCGACCATGTCCTATCGCTGCCGCTGGCACGAATATCTCTGCTACCGTCCGCTGCTCCAGAAGTACTATGACGAAGACCCGAAGATGCGGCACGAGTCGGCGCCCAAGCCGCGCCTGACCGACGCGGACTACCGGCCGGATTACCTTTCCGAGAAGATCGGGGTTGAAAAGCGCCTGGAATGGACCGCGGACAAGTTCTTCGTCACCACCGAGGAAGAACCGCTCTTCGATGCGGCAGACGTCCTGCGCTTCGGCAAGGACCTTGTGGTCCAGCACGGTTTCACGACGAACCTGAAGGGCATTGACTGGATCCAGCGCCATTTCCCGGACCACCGGGTGCACGCGGTGAACTTCCCGGGCGATCCATATCCGATCCACATTGATGCCACGTTCACGCCGCTGAGGCCCGGGCTCATCATCAACAACCCGGAGCGGCGGCTGCCGGACGACCAGCGCAAGATGTTCGAGAAGAACGACTGGGAGATCATCGACGCCGCCCGCCCGGCTCACAACGCCCCGCCGCCGCTCTGCTACTCCTCGGTCTGGCTCTCCATGAACGTCCTGATGGTGGACGAGAAGACGGTCTGCGTGGAAGCCAGCGAGGTTCACCAGATGGACCAGTTCGACAAGCTGGGGTTCGAAGTGCTGCCGGTGCCCTTCCGTGACGCCTACGCCTTTGGCGGCGCCCTCCACTGCGCAACGACCGATGTCTACCGCGAAGGCAGCTGCCAGGATTACTTCCCGAACCGGAACTGGTAGAGACGGCTATCTCTCCTGACGCGCCTGCCACAATCGGGCGCTTCTTTTCGCAATGCCGATCCTGGCGCGCGTTGCCGCGTCGGCTTTCTTCCGGAATGCCGTGATGGCTGACAGGGCCATCCGGCGCTGATCTGCGCCGGCGGCTTCATTCCCTTCAAGGATGAACCACCACTTCAGGCCTTCGATGGTACGGCCCTGATCGAGATAAAGCTTGGCCAGCCTCTCCTGTGCGGCGGCATGATCTCCCTGCGCGGCGATCTTGTACCACCTAACGGCCTCCTTCCGGTTTGGATCACGCCCCTCACCTCGCTCATGCAGCCGCGCCAGCAGATAAGCTGCGGATGCATGCCGATGCCTGGCGGGCCACAGCCACCAGCGGCGGGCCTCCCGGTACCGCCCTTTTTCGTGCGCCGCGATACCGCGCGCAACCTGCTGGTCCGCCGTGAGTGCCAGGTCCACAAATGGCTTGGGCCTCGGGTGAGGGGGTTGAAAGCGTCGGATCGCATCAAGGAAGCCGCCCACAAGCGATACCGCATGCATGGAGCTGTGCAGACCGTCATAATACTTGCGCTCTTCCGGCGGGTGCCTGCGCAGCAGGGTCGCGATACCAAGCAGCGCAGGAGTTTGGGTCAGCGCCGGGTCCAGTGCCAGCACGGGTCCGCCGGACCCGCCCTGATGAAAGTCACAGTCCGTTGCGAACAGATGGTGGGGAAAGTCAAGCACCTTGCACCGGCCGATGCTCGGCCGAAACGGCCCCCAGCCCACATGCCCCTGGGTGATGAGCAGGACCCCGGTGCCCCCCTCAGGCGGGGCGTCATCCATCCTGACCGGAAAGGGTTCTGGAATTCGGGCCGGCCTCGTCAGTTCGCCCACCGCCCAGTCACGGCTCGCGGCGACGGACGGCGTGGACCCGGTCCGGTATCCATGGAGCACCGAGTTTCGCCTGATCCTGTATGTGCGGCCATCGACAAGGGTCTGCACGCGGCATTTGGATACCGGTCCGTGCGGCCTGGCCTTGCGATCAAGAAACAGGTGATCGGCCGTCACGAACACATTTCCGGGCTGGATGATGGCAGCCGACCCGGTGACAGGCCCCTTGCGCCAGCGACAGACGATCCTCGCCGCCCCGCCGAAGAGTTGCCTGAAGCGCTGTTTGGATAGACCCTCCTCTTTACGGAACTGCGCAAAGCTGCGCCGGTCCTCCTCGCCGATGCGATCCGCCTGCGCCTCCGAACGAGACAGAACACAAGCCAGCGCGGCAAGTACGAGGCAGTGACCAACTGATCTGAGCTGCATGGGGCAACTCTAGCATACCCGACGGCTTTCACGTCCTGCCGTCATCGGGCCATCTGGCTCCCCCGGGGGAACGTCCGAATCCGATGGGCCGGCAGGAAGACTGCGGCGACCAAAACAAGACCTGCCGCTCCGGCCAGCAGAACAAACTGGATGTTGAAGCCAAAGCCCGCACCGTGCATTGCAGCGAGAAGAGGCACGGCACCCGACGTCATTCCGAGCGACAGCACATATTCCACCGAGATGACGCGGGAGCGGGCGCCGGAAGGCACATAGCGGCTGATGAGCCAGGTGGTGACCGGGATCTCGGCAAACAGCATCGTGACCAGAAGCATTGAAAGAGCGAAGGCCCACCAGCCCGTGAGCTGCGACAGACAGACCAGCAGCGTGATCTGACCGGTCAGCAGAAAGATCAGGATCGGCCGGGCACCGAGCCTGTCGAGCACTTCGCCGACCGGCAGCTGGGCAAAGGCTGCCACTGCGAACACCAGACCGGCAGACGCACCGACCCAGGAGAGGTTTCCGGCCAGCCCTCCCAGGCGTTCATCGAAGAACTTGGCCAGCGAGATCGTCACTGCGTTGAAGACAAAGCCCCCGAACAACGCAGCCGCGAGAACCACGCACGCCACGATCATGAGTGTGCGGCGGTCCGATCCGGCCGAGGCACGGCCCGCATCGGCAGTGCTCCCAGGGATGATCGGGCTGCCCGGCCGGTGCCGGATCAGCAGGGCAATGCCGAGCACAGCCGAGAGTACGCCCGGCACGGCGAACGCCGCCTGCCAGCCAAACCACGCGGACAGGAACCCGGTTGCAGCCGCTGATGCCGCAAGGCCGAGATTGCCGAACACCCCGTTGACGGCAAGGGCGCGGCCGGTCCTGGCACCGACGTCCGTCACCAATGGCAACCCGACCGGATGGTAGAGCGCCGCAAAGCCGCCCAGCAGCGCAAGACCGGTCATCAGACTGACCGGGCCCGCGGACCACGCGATGATCAGGCACGACAGACCACAGCCGAGAAAGAACACGCCGAGAAGCTGCAGGCGGTCGTATCGGTCTCCAAGCCAGCCTGCAGGCAGCGTGCCGAGGGCAAACGCAACGTAAAGGGGCGAACCGAGCAGCAGGATATCCGCGTAGCTTTGGCCCCAGGCCGGAGCGATCGCCAGGGCCGCCGTAGGGAAGATCAGGAGAAAGAAATGATCCAGAAAGTGTGCCGCATTGGCGTAGTGGAGAGCTTCGCTGCGCTTCATTCGTTGAGCCCCGCCCGTTGAGGAGACTTGAAGCCTAGCGCCGCCTGCGTCTACTGTCTGTCGACAGAATGAAAAATAATATCGCCAATATGCCAAACGAGATCGATCTGGATGTGGAAGGCTTGGCTTCCACCTATCCGGCGGGTGCACATATCGAGCGGCACAGACACGCAACCCATCAGGTGGCCCATGCGGTTAGCGGTGTTCTCCGCGTCCTGGCCCGCGATGCCGCCTGGATCGTGCCGCCGGGCCGCGCCCTCTGGATCCCGGCGGAAACCGAGCACGAGATCAGATGTGGCGGGCCGGTGGAAATGCGGACCGTCTACATCCGGGGCGCCCGTCCGGCATTTCCGGACAGGCTGCAGGTCATCGGGGTCTCGCCCTTGCTGCGCGAGATCCTGGTCCGCTTCGCCGAAGGCTGCAGGCCGGAGCAGGCGGCCGCTCTCACGGCGCTCCTTGCGACCGAGCTGGCAGACATGCGCGTCCAGCCCCTTTCCCTGCCCTTGCCGCATGACCGCAACCTGGCCCGCGTGAGCCTGGCGCTTCTGCAGGATCCGGCCGATCAGCGCTCGCTGCAGGACTGGGCCCGGGAACTGGGATACGCGCCGCGCAGCCTGATCCGGCACATCCGTTCGCAAACCGGACTCACTTTCCGGGAGTTGCGGCGGCAGGCCCGGGTTCTGGCCGCCATTGAACGGCTGGCAGGCGGCGCACCGGTCACAACCGTGGCCTTCGACGTCGGCTTCAGCAGCCCAAGCGCCTTTACCTATGCCTTCCGCTCGGTTACCGGAACCACACCTCGGGCATACATGAGATAGGAATGGGACGGAGACAGTATGGCATCCACCAGAACGGCACTCATTACGGGCGCGGCCCGCGGCATCGGACTGGCGGCGGCACGGCTCTTCCTGGCAAAGGGCTATCATGTCGCCATGGCCGACCGCGACGGGCCGGAACTGGAAAGGGCCGCAGCTGATCTGGACAGCGTTCTCGCATTGAAGCGGGATGTTTCAGTCCCTGTTGACGCGGAAGGCATGGTCGCGGACACACTTGAACGGTTCGGGCGCATAGACTGTCTGGTGAACAATGCCGGCGTCGCCGATTTCGGCCGCATCGAGGAAACCAGCTTTGCCCGCTGGCGCGAAGTCATGGACACCAACCTGGACGGTGTCTTCCTCTGCAGCCAGGCTGCCTTCGCCGCGCTCAGGGAAACCCGCGGCGCGATCGTCAATGTCGCCAGCATCTCCGGCTTGCGCGCCTCCACTTTACGCGTGGCCTACGGCACATCGAAAGCGGCTGTCATCCATCTCACACGGCAGCAGGCGGCGGAACTCGGCGAATACGGCATCCGCGTCAATGCCGTCGCCCCCGGCCCGGTGCGCACCGAGATGTCGGTCAAGGTGCACACCCAGGACATCATCGATGCCTATCACGACGCCATCCCCCTCAACCGTTACGGCTCCGAGGAGGAAATCGCCAACGCGATTGTCTTCCTCGCCTCAGACGAGGCCAGCTACATCACCGGCCAGATCCTCGCGGCCGATGGCGGCTTTGATGCCACCGGCGTGGGATTGCCGGCACTGCGAAAATAAGCTTCTCGTATTTTATAGCGCAAAATGTGTAATTCTTGCCGGCTACAATAAATCACTCTAGGATTGATAAATGCGACATCAGGAAGATAGCGACGCAGATAGCGATGAATTCTGATCCCTTCGATGGAAATCTCAAAGAAATATCTCCAATCGAGTTTGTGAAGCGTTTTGCTCACGGCATATGCAAGCACGGTCATAATTATACATGGTTCTTGGGCGCAGGGTGCTCGATTACATCTGGCATACCGGCTGCCGGGAGCCTGACAAAGAAATGGCTGAATGAACTATTCGAAATGCAAACCGGTGGCGATCGCGATTTTGACGACTGGCTGGCATCGAACTTCGCTGGCTACGATCAGGCCAACCCCGCACAGCACTACGCGACCGCATTCCGGGAGAGACATCCGCATTCTCGAGACAGGCAACGTGAAATCGAATTGGTCTGCAGCCTGGGAGAGCCGGGCTACGGTTATGCAACGTTTGCTCAGTTGCTTTGTGCAAAACAGATTGGCGAGCGTTGCAATACGGTGCTGACCACGAATTTCGACGACCTCGTCGCCGATGCCTTGTATCTTCACGGTAGCAGAAGAAACCGCCCCCAGGTCATAACGCACGAGGCGCTTTCGCGATATGTGCGGATACAGTCGCCCCGCCCTACCATCGTCAAGCTTCACGGCGACGCACATTTTGAGCCAAAGAACCTGGGATCTGAAACGAGTCAAATCGACAGGCTTACGAAGGAACATCTATATCCCTTCCTGCGAGACGCGTGTCCGATATTTGTCGGCTACGGAGGAGGGGACGAGAGTATCGCAGACTTCTTCGAGAGCGCGCCTGAGCCAGGTCTTGGTACGGGAGCCTACTGGATCGGCCTGAATCGACCGTCAGACCGCTTCGTCGATTGGTTGCAGCAACGCGACGCCTTCTGGGTAAATCATCTGGATTTCGACCGCCTGATGCATCTGCTGCGCGGTGAGCTCAAACTGTCCCATCCCGATGAAGGCCGATGGGCAGACGCACTCACCCGATATTACGACCGGTACAGCGAATTTGAAAAAGAGGTGCACAGCGATCCTGAAGGGGAACTAAAAGACAAGTTGAAAGCCGCAACCGATTCAGCCAGCGAAACATTGCCAGATGATGAGATTGCTTTTCTACAAGCTTATGCGAAAGAGCGATTAGATCCAGATTTTGCTGAAAATTTTTACCGGAAGAGTATTCGAAAACACAAGAACAGTGCACGATTGCTTGGGCAATTTGCAAGATTCCTCATAAACATAAAAAAGGATCCAGATCGTGCAGAGAAGTATTATATAAAGGCAATCGATACCGATCCATCGAACGCGATAAATCTTGGTAACTACGCCAATTTCTTGCGGATTAACCGACAAAATATGGATGAGGCGGAGAAATACTATTTACGGGCGCTAAATGAAGATCCAATGCGGGAACACGTATTGGGAAACTACGCCTCTTTCCTCCAGATCGTTCGAAAGGATTTCCAGAAGGCGGAATCCTATTACCGCAGAGGATTTCAAAACAACCTGAATGCACCTGACTTTCACGGGAATTTCGCCCAGCTGCTGTTTGTGTTGGGAAGACGGAAAGAGGCTATTGCCAGCCTGGAAAAAGCGGTCGATCTCATGCCCCGTATGGAACATTCTGACACTTTGGCAATTGAGCTTTGCTTTTACAGGTTTGCCCATTCCGTCGGAAAATACCGCGATACTCTGGCCGAGCTGAAGGCCCTTGTTGCGGACGGGAAGAGGTCGATAGGATGGGACTTCAGCCGAAATGTAGAACGCGCAAGCAAAGAGGAACACCCGGAGATTGGCTTGGTCGGCGATTTGGCGAAGGTGATTTCTGGCGAGACCGATGCAAGGATTCTCACCAGGTATAAATCTTGGAACAAGATCAAGTAGCGCAGGTTGAAAGAATGCTTCCCAGAGCGCCGAAGAACGGCCCTCACGCCCGCTAATTCGTCCAGCCTTGTGCACCTTGTGCGCATTGGTTAGGTTGCCACGTTTTGTATGACGCGGTATCGGGGCCTTTGGGGGGTCTTTCAGGGGTGCAAAAGGGAAAGCTGAGGATCGGCGTCGGTATTACGTCGTTCGCCATTTTGCTGGTGGCGCTGGCGAGCGGTGGCATTGTCGGATTCAATTTTTATCAGGGAAGCAAGCTGGCCCGTGAGCGGACCGAGGCCGATATCCAGACTGTCATCAGCAGGATCGAACGCCAGGCCCAGTCCCTGATCGCGCCGGTGGCACCGACGCTGAACAGCATTGTCACCCTGTCGAAACATACCGATCTGAACGCAGATCTGGCCCAGCCCTTGCGCGATCTCACGCTGCCCCTTCTGACCCGTCACCCGCAGATTTCGTCCGTCTATATCGGCTTCGCCAATGGCCAGTTCACACAACTCGTCTCTTTTGTGGGCAAAGGCACGGCCTTCAAGACCCCCTATGCAGCCACGGAACACGCCGAGTTCGCACTGGTGCAGACCGACGTGGAAGGCCCCGCAGGCCGAGGCCGCACGGTGCAGCCACTCTCGCCCGCGGGATCCTTCGATGAGGCCCCCTGGTATGAAACCACAACCTATGATCCCAGAGAGCGTCCATGGTACGGTCCCGCGATCAAGCGGGCGGGGCCGTATCGCACAGCGCCCTATGTCTTCGCCAAGTCGCGCAAACCCGGCCTGACAATCTCCAGAAGACTGGATGGCGATGGGGCCGGTGTGGCCGGTATTGATCTGGATCTCCGCACGCTCAAGGAATTTCTGACCTCCATGAAATTCACAAGCGGCACACGTCTTGCGATCGTCACTGCCAAGGGCCGGATCCTCGCTCACACCCACCTGGAGACCGCCAGTACAAACGAGCTGGGCACGCTGACACTAAATCGCCTGGAGGACGCCGGAGACGAGGTTCTGCTCACACTCTCCGGCACTGCGGCGGATGGATCCGCCATTCAGGAAGTGGAGGCGGGCGGCGCCAGCTTCGTTGGCCGGTCAATTGATATGGACCTCGGCGGACCGGTTCCCGAAAAGCTTCTCGTAGCGGTGCCGTGGAACGAGGTGGTCGGCCCCCTTGTAAGCGCCCGGAACCGTTCCATTCTGATCGCTCTCGCTATCGCTCTTGCCGTCATGGCCCTGGCGTTCACCCTGTCCCGGCGCATCGCGCGGCCCGTGGAAGCGCTCACCGAGGAGGCCCGCAGGGTGAGCCGGCTGGAACTTGAGCCGCAGGCGACCCAGAAATCGGTCATCACTGAGATCGACGAACTTGGCGACGCCATGACGAGCATGAAATCGGCCCTCTCGGTTTTCGGCCGCTACGTGCCGAGAACCCTTGTCCGCCAGCTCGTGGAGACGGGCTCGGGCGGAGAGCTCGGGGGCACGCGCCGTGACCTTGCGATCATGTTCTCCGATATCGAGGGCTTCACGACTCTGTCGGAGGACCAGCAGCCCGAAGACCTGATGCACCAGCTTTCCGACTACTTCGAGAGCCAGTCCTCCGCCGTCCTGCGCAACAAGGGCACGATCGACAAATATATCGGCGATGCCGTCATGGCATTCTGGAATGCACCGGTGCCCGATCATGAAATGGCGCGGAACGCCTGTCTTTCGGTTCTGGAGGCACGCGCCGCGCTGGCACCGCTCAACAAAAAATGGGACGCGGAAGGGCGCCCTCCGCTGTATACGCGCTATGGCCTTCACCTCGGACCGGTCATTGTCGGCAATGTCGGCTCGACCGAACGAATCAATTACACCGCCATGGGCGCCACGGCCAATCTCGCCTCCCGCCTGGAAGGCCTGAACAAGTTCTTCGGAACTCAGGTGATCGCTTCGGACCCTGTCAGACGGCAGGCTGGAGAAGAGTTCGTCTGGCGCCCGATCGGTGTGGTGATGCCGAAGGGCGTCACGAAGCCCCTCAGAATCTATGAACTGCTCGGCCTTCGGGCAGAGATCGGCAGCAAGCCTGACATCGCACCACTCGAAACGCCGGAGCTGGTGCAGGCAGCGCTCTGGGACAGCGCATTTCAGAGCTATCTGTCAAGAAACTGGGGCACTGCGCAGAAGCAGTTCAAAGACTGGCTGAAGCACGTGCCGGATGACCTGACGGCCAGGTTCTACTTGAAACGCTGCAAGCAGCTGCTGGCCAGGGACCCCGGTCCGGAGTGGCAGGGCATCGAAGCTTTTGATGCGAAATGAGGATGCGCCGGCTCCCGGCACAGGGCCGGGAGCCAATCGTCTTTAGCAATCAGGCGAACACCGGAACCGGCTCCAGGCGCTCTCCATGGGCAGCGCGTTCAGGGGCCCCGTGGACAAGTGTATAGGCGTAGTCGACGCCCATGCCATAAGCGCCGGAGTGTTCCTGCACGAGACCGATTGCGGCATCATAGGTCTCCTTGCGCGCCCAGTCGCGCTGCCATTCCAGCAGCACCTGCTGCCAGGTGACCGGCACCACACCAGCCTGAACCATTCGGTCCATGGCATAGTCATGTGCTTCAACGGTTGTCCCGCCGGAGGCGTCCGCCACCATATAGATTTTATAGTCCCCCTCACGCATGGCATCGAGGGAGAACATCAGGTTGCAGACCTCTGTCCAGAGGCCTGAGACGACCACTTTCTTGCGTCCGTTTGCGGCCAGAGCATCGCGGACCTTCTGATCGTCCCAAGAGTTCATCGAGGTCCGCTCCAGGAGCGGAGCATCAGGGAACACGCTCAGCAATTCGGGAAAAGTGTGCCCGGAGAAGCTCTCCGTTTCCACGGTCGTAATGATCGTGGGAACATCAAAAATCCTGGCGGCCTTGGCCAGGGCGGCGACATTGTTCTTCAGCGTCTGCCGGTCGATTGATTGGACGCCAAAGGCCATCTGGGGCTGCTGGTCGATGAAGATCACCTGTGTGTTGGCGGGGGTAAGCAATTCGAGTTTTTTCGACATTGGACGCCTCGTTTTGGGGATGGATGGGGGCAAGCAGAATCTCAAGCCGCGAGCGTGTGTGCACTGATGGCATCGATTGACACGCGGGCGGCTTCTGCATTTTCGGGGGCTGGCACGAGACGGTCCGCCGCGATGATCTCGACATCATGGATGCCGATGAACCCGAGCACGTGCTTCAGGTAACCGCTGGCAAAGTCGATATCCGATCGCACCGGGGTGCCTCCCGAGGTGACGATCACATAGGCCTTTTTGCCCTCAAGCAATCCGACCGGCCCGTTTTCCGTGTAGCGGAAGGTAAGGCCGGCGCGGGCGACCAGATCGATCCAGCTCTTCAGGGCAGCCGGCACGGAGAAATTGTAGATCGGTGTGGCGATGACGATTGTGTCCGCCGCCCGCAGTTCCTCCACCAGACTGTCGGACAGCTCCAGCACCTGGCGGTGATGCGCGCTGCGGTTTTCGGGCAGGGTGAAATTGGCATTCACCCAGTCACCGGTGACAATCGGCAGGCCGTCGGCCACATCTCGTGAGATGATCCGCTTTGGCACCAGCCGGCCCAGCAGGCGCCGGGCCAGCTCGCGGCTGGTTGATCCTGACTTGCGGGCACTGGCCTCGACCAGCAGGACGGTGTCATTCGGCGCATCGCTCATTTGTCATGCTCCTTGGGTTGGGATTTATGAGGCAAGGTCAAAAAGCAGGAATTCTGCATTTTCAAGGGACGTGATGGTGACGGGGCCGTCGTTCAGGATGCCCAGCCCGTCGCCTCGGCGCAGCTGGTCTCCATTGACGACAAGCTGGCCCTTGACGAGCTGCACCCAGACCTTGCGTCCAGGACGGATGTCGAAGCTCACCTGGCTGTCTTCCCTCAGAAGACTGCCGTAGAGATCCACATCCTGGTGGATTGTCACCGAACCATCGCGGCCATCGCGGGAGCCGAGAAGATGAAGCTGGTCCGTTCGTTCGGCATCCGGGAACGCCTTCTGTTCATAGCCCGGTTGCAAGCCATCCTCTTCCGGCACGATCCAGATTTGCAGAAAGCGGGCCTGATCGGTCTTGGAGTGGTTATACTCGCTATGGCGTATGCCGCTGCCGGCGGTCATGCGCTGCAGCTCGCCCGGGCGGATCACCGATCCGGTACCGATCGAGTCTTTGTGCTCCAGCGCTCCTTCCAGAACATAGGAGATGATTTCCATGTCCTGGTGGCCATGGGTGTCGAACCCGGCACCGGGGGACACCTGGTCTTCGTTGATGACGCGCAGAGCGCCAAAGCCGACGTGCTGGGGGTCATAGTAGTGGCCGAAGGAAAACGTGTGCCTGCTGTCGAGCCAGCCGAAGTTGGCACGGCCGCGGGCTTCCGAAGGTCTGAGGGTCTGCATTGGTCTTCTCCGAGTAGCGACGAAGGATACTGAGCGCTATATCGGATGGATCTATTAGTTAGACAATAATATCAAATATGGACATACTGTCCTGAATTTTCGGACAAATCGATGGACAAGCTCTCAGCATTTCAGGCCTTTGTCAGTGTCGTTGAGCAGGACGGTTTTGCGGCCGCCGCACGCAAACTCGGTAAATCCCGCTCGGCGGTAAACCGCATGGTGATCGAGCTTGAAAACGACCTCGCCACCCAGCTTCTCAACCGCACAACCCGCAACGTCTCGCCGACGGCGAACGGTCAGGCATTCTACGACCGGGCAAAGCAAATCCTGAGCTCTGTGGCCGATGCGGAAGAAAGCCTGCGTTCGCACCAGGAGCATGCGTCGGGCCGCGTGAAGATCAATGCACCCATGTCCTTCGGCACCCTGCATCTCTCCTCCGCCATCGCCGATTTCATGGCGCAGCATCCCGGACTGGAGGTGGAGCTGACGCTGAACGACCGCATCGTCGATATTGTTGAAGAGGGCTATGATCTCGCTGTCCGCATAGCCGAACCGGATGAGGAAACGACATTCGTCGACTTCCGCTTGTGCAAGGTCCGGCGCCTGCTGGTGGCTTCGCCGGACTACATCCGGACACGGGGCAAGCCGGCGCATCCGCGCGAGCTGAAGACGCATGCCAGCCTGAACTATGGCGCGCAAAGCACTGAAAGCCTCTGGCGTCTTGAGGGTCCGGAGGGTCCGCTGCGTATCCGGCTGAACCCGGTGCTCTGCTCGAACAATGGAGAGGTTTTGCGGGACGGCGCCGTGCGCGGCCTCGGCATCGCCGTCTTACCGACCTTCATCGCCGGGCCTGACCTGCAGCAGGGCCGGCTGGTTTCAGTGCTGGATGAGTTCAGCCCAGGGCCGCTGGTCCTGTCGGTGATCTACCCCCCGGCACGGCACCTCTCCACCAAGATCCGCCTGCTGACGGATTTCCTCGCCGAAAGGTTCGGTTCGCAGCCCCGGTGGGACCTGGTGACCTGACCGTCCATGCGCCGCCAGGGGCCGCAATCCTGCGGCTCAAGCCACCTCAGCCGCCCGGGCCTTTTCTGCACGCTTGCGCTCGTGCGGGTCGAGGATGGCCTTGCGCAGGCGGATACTCTGCGGGGTCACTTCCACCAGCTCTTCATCCTTGATGAATGCCAGAGCCTTTTCCAGGGTCATCTTGACCGGCGGTGTGAGCTGGACCGCGTCGTCCTTGCCGGATGCGCGCATGTTGGTCAGCTTCTTGCCCTTCAGGACGTTCACTTCCAGATCGTTGCCGCGCGTATGCTCGCCGACTACCATGCCATGATAGACCTTGGTGCCGGGCGTGATGAACATCGGTCCGCGGTCTTCCAGGTTCCACAGGGCGAACGCCACCGCGCTGCCTTCCGCGTTGGAAATGAGCACGCCTGTGTGCCGGGAGGCGATATGGCCCATGTAGGGCGCGTAGGAATGGAACACCCGGTTCATGATCGCCGTCCCGCGCGTATCCGTCATCAGCTCGCCCTGGTAGCCGATCAGGCCGCGGGTCGGCGCAAGCAGCACGAGGCGCTGGCGGCCGGTGCCCGAGGGGCGCATGTCGGAAAGCTCAGCGCGGCGCTCGGACAGCTTCTGGATCACAGCGCCGGAATACTCGTCGTCCACGTCGATGGTGACCTCTTCCACCGGCTCCAGCCGCTGGCCGTTGTCGCCATCGCGCATCACCACCCGCGGGCGGCCGACGCAAAGCTCAAAGCCCTCCCGGCGCATGGTCTCGATCAGCACGGAGAGCTGCAGCTCGCCGCGGCCGGCAACCTCATAGGCGTCCGAATCCTGGGTCTCGGTCACGCGCAGCGCCACGTTGCCCTCAGCCTCGCGCATCAGCCGGTCGCGGATCACCCGGCTCTGGACCTTGGAGCCTTCCTGGCCGGCCAGCGGGCCGTCATTGATGCGGAAGGTCATGGTGAGTGTCGGCGGATCGACCGGATCGGCCATCATGGCTTCGCTGACGGACGGATCGCACAGCGTGTCGGCCACAGTCGCCTTGCTTAGCCCTGCGAGCGCCACGATGTCGCCGGCCTCACCCAGCTCGATGGGCTGGCGTTCCAGGCCGCGAAAGGCAAGCACCTTGGAGACGCGTCCCTGCTCGACCACCTTGCCGTCGCGCGATAGGGCCCGGATGGCCTGGTTCGGGCGCACCTCGCCGGAGCGGATGCGGCCGGTCAGGATGCGGCCGAGGAAGGGATCGGATTCCACCGTGGTCGCCAGCAGGCGGAACGCGCCGTCTTCCGTATCCGGTTTCGGTACGTGCCGGGTCACCAGCTCAAAGAGGGCGCTCATGTCGTCCTTGGGACCGGCAGGATCATCGGCGATCCAGCCATCCTTGGCGGAACCATAGAGGATCGGGAAATCGAGCTGCTCGTCCGTCGCGTCCAGCGCGGCGAAGAGATCGAAGACCTCGTTCACCACTTCCGTATGGCGTTCTTCGGGCTTGTCGATCTTGTTGATCACCACGATGGGCCTAAGGCCCAGCTTGAGCGCCTTGCCGAGCACGAACTTGGTCTGCGGCATCGGCCCCTCGGCCGCGTCCACCAGCAGCACCGCGCTGTCGACCATGTTGAGGATGCGCTCCACCTCGCCACCGAAATCGGCGTGGCCCGGCGTGTCGACAATGTTGATCCGGGTGTCCTGCCAGAGGATCGAGGTGACCTTGGCAAGAATGGTGATGCCGCGCTCGCGCTCAAGATCGTTGGAATCCATGGCGCGCTCGGCCACGCGCTGATTGGCGCGGACCGCACCTGATTCAGCCAGCAGGCGGTCGATAAGGGTTGTCTTCCCATGGTCGACATGGGCGATGATGGCAATGTTCCTGAGGGACATGGGAGTTTCCATGGCTCGCGCTGCAATAGGGCGGCGCGCATAATTTCAGCCCATGTACTCCTTACTTTGCTGCATTGCAACAAAGATCGGGATGGCCTGCTTAATCAGAGATTGACCACCGCAAAGCTTCTGCAGCTTGACTGTACTTTCGCAAGATTTCGCCCCGGGCCCTCGGTCAAGCCCGAGGACTGCAGGACTGGAAAATTGAATACAAACTCAGCCCTCGATCTTCACGTACTCGAAATCGCCGGGCTTGTTGTCTATGCCGACCTTGGGCGGGGCGATCCAGCCGGCGAACTCGCCGGGCTCCCAGCAGGGCTCCATGAGGGAGGCGATGAAATCGCCGTCTGCGGTGGTGGGCAGCCACTCGTCGCGGCTGGCGGCCCAGGCTGCATCGCTGACCACATTGCCGAGCGGATCGACATTGGCTTCGGCAAACTCGCCGATCCCCCGGTGGAAACCCGCATGGGGCAGGGTGATCTGGAAGTCGATACCGGCCTTGCGGATCGTGTTGTTCCACAGGGTAATGCCCTTGGAGCAATCGCTGACATAGTCATCGCGAAGGCGCTGGTTGAGCGCCGAAAGCGCCGGCTCGTCCACCAGCTTGATCTCGCTGTCGATGAGCCGCATCACCGGATAGGTATCGCTGAGCAGCTTGTGGTCATCGTCGATCCGGGTCTCCTTGAAGCGGCCCTTGATACCTGCGTTGAACGCATTTGCCGCATTGGTGGAAACTTCCGCGCCGAACAGATCCACCGACAGGGAAAAGTGCAGGTTTGCTTTCTTCTGAATGGTCGGCAGGTCGATAACGCCGAGATTGCGCACTGCCGCGATGTCATAGGGATCGTCGATCCCGGCCTCTTTCATCGCATCGCAGGTACGCTGGATCACCCGCTGCACGCCCGTGGCACCGACAAACATGTGATGCGCCTCTTCGGTCAGCATGAAGCGGCAGGTGCGCGACAGCGGATCAAAGCCCGATTGGGCCAGGGCCTCCAGCTGCATCTTGCCGTCCCGGTCGGTGAAGGTCGTGAACATGAAGAAGGAGAGCCAGTCCGGGGTCGCCTCGTTGAACGCCCCCAGCATGCGCGGATGGTCTTCATGGCCCGACGTCCGGCGCAGCAGCTCTTCGGCCTCTTCGCGCCCGTCCCGTCCGAAATATTTCTGCAGGAGGTAGACCATGGCCCAGAGATGACGGCCCTCCTCCACATTCACCTGGAACAGGTTGCGCATGTCGTAGAGCGAGGGCGCGGTCTTGCCGAGATGGCGCTGTTGTTCCACCGAGGCCGGTTCGGTGTCGCCCTGGATCACGATAAAGCGCCGGAGCATGGCCCGATACTCGCCCGGCACCTCCTGCCAGACCGGCTCGCCCGCATGCTCGCCGCAAGGAATGGTACGGCCCTCTTCCTGCGGCGCAAGCAGTATACCCCAGCGGTATTCGGGCATGCGCACGTAGCCGAACTTGGCCCAGCCGTCGAGATCGACGCTGATGGCGGTGCGCAGGTAAACCAGTTTTTCCTGAAAACCGTCCGGGCCCATATTGTTCCACCAGTCCAGGTAGCCCGGATGCCAGCGCTCCAGCGCCTTCAGTACCCGCCGATCATCTCCCAGCCCCACATTATTCGGAATGGTCGTGCTGTAGTCCACGTTCAGGGTGGTGGCCATTTGCTCAGTCCTCGTTACACACGTGTGAAATTGTAGTCCGGGCGCTGGCCCGAGCCGTAGCGCTGCAGGGCGCCGTCCTCACCGACCGCATTGGGCCGCTGGAAGATCCAGTTCTGCCAGGCCGTCAGCCGTCCGAAGATCTTGGTTTCCATGGTCTCCGGACCGGCGAAGCGGAGATTTGCCTCCATGCCGGTCAGCCCGTCCGGGGAGAAGCTCGCCCGCTCTTCGACAAACAGCCGGACCTCATCTTCCCAGTCGATATCGTCGTAGGCGAAGGTGACCAGGCCGAGTTCGTCGGCCTCCTCCGCATCCATCGCCTCGCCGGCCCGATCGCGGGCGGCAACGTAGGCTTCCGGCTCGCCGAGGAACCGGGTCTCCAGGCGCGAGATGCCGTTGGACATGGGATAGACCCCGAAGTTCATGGCGTTCAGGGTCAGCGAGGCCTCGGACCGGTTGTCACCCTCGAACCGGCCGATCCCCATTTAGGAGCGGTCGGAAGCGAAGGCGAGCTCGGCGAGCGTCCCGGCAAAGCAGCTGCCGGGCTCGATCAGCGCGACCAGCGACCTTGATGTGAGATCGACGCGCTTCAAAACCCGCGTCCAGTACAGTCTGATCTCCCGGATCAGCCAGTCGCCCCGGTTGGCATCCAGGAATGCGTCATAGGCCAGCACCGTCTCCGGATCGCCTTGAGTCTTGAACTGAAGAAGCGCGATTTCAGGCTCATTGGTCCTGAGATGCAGGATGGCATCCTCAAGCTCCCGGGCAAGCCGCAGCGGCCAGAAATCGACGCCCTCATCCTTCGCCTGCTCAAGTGAAGAGGGAGGGCCATCGTCGGGCGCGCTGATCGTGACCGTCGCCACGCGCTCATCACGTTCGATCTCAATCGTAACCGAACCGTAGCGGACATGATCATCGCCGAATTCGCGCTGCAAGGGCGTCAGCGAGATGCCGTCGACGCCGGACGGGCGGTCCGAAGTGCTGACTGCGGCATCGACCCTTGCCGCTACCGCCTCATCAAGCTTGGAATTCGCCACCACCTGATCGACAAGCCGCCAGTCCAGCGCGCGCTTGCCCTTGATGCCCTCCTCGATCGTGCAGAACACATCGGCGCGGTCGCGGCGCACCTTGCGCTTGTCCGTCACCCGGGTGAGGCCGCCGGTTCCAGGCAGAACCGCCAGCAACGGCACCTCGGGCAAGGCGACAGAGGCCGATCCGTCGTCCACGAGTATGATCTCTTCGGCGGCCAGGGCCAGCTCATAGCCGCCGCCTGCGGCGGTTCCATTCACCACGCAGAGATAGCGCTGGCCGGAATGGTCGCTGGCATCCTCGATGGAGTTGCGCGTCTCGTTGGTGAACTTGCAGAAATTCACCTTGTGGGCGTGGGTGGCGCCGGCCAGCATGCGGATATTGGCGCCGGCGCAGAACACCCGGTCCTTGGCCGACCTGATGACCACCGCCTTCACTTCCGGATGTTCAAAGCGCAGCCGCTGGATGGCATCGTTGAGCTCGATATCGACGCCGAGATCATAAGAATTGAGCTTCAGCTCATATCCGTCAAACAGACCGCCATCCTCGTTCACATCCAGCCACAGGGTGGCACTCTCTCCCGACGTCTCGATACGCCAATGGCGATAGCGCGACGGCTCCGTCTGAAAATCGATCCTCATTCCCTCAGGCTCGCTATTTTAGGCAATATAATTCTTGTTTTCTGATTTTCTTTACGGTATAGGAATTATAATGGACATGCAAGTCGCAAATCCGGATGCCGCCGACATCAACGTGAAGGTCGGGGAAAATGTGCGGGCGGCACGCAAGGCGCTCGGCATGCCGCGGCGCGCCCTGGCCGACGAGACACGGATTTCAGAGCGCTATATTGGCCAGCTCGAAACCGGCCGCGCCAATATCTCCCTCAACATGCTGCAGAAGATCGCCGCCTCGCTGAACGTGAGCATGGGCGAACTGATGGGCCTGGAAGGCGGGGCCGAACCACGGCTTGCCGGATTCATCAGCCGTCTGTCCGCCGAGCAATCCGCGGAGGCGCTCGGCCTCCTGAGGGAACATTTTGCCGGAACGGTGGCCAAGACCGGCGGCATCGCCCTGGTTGGCCTGCGGGGCGCCGGGAAAAGCACGCTCGGGCGCCTTCTTGCAGCTGAGCTCGGCCTGGACTTCGTTCAACTCACCCAGCTGGTGTCCGAACAAAGCGGCATGTCCACCCAGGAACTGGTCGAGCTTGCCGGTATCGAGGCTTTCCGCCGCTTCGAGCGGGACGCGCTTGAGGCCCTGATCAGCGAAAAGCGGCAGGTCGTGCTGGAAACCGGCGGCGGGCTGGTGAGTGCGCCCGACACATACGACCTGGTTCTTTCGAACTTTCGCACCGTGTGGATCAAGGCCGCACCGGAACAGCATATGCAGCGCGTGGTCGACCAGAACGATCTGCGGCCGATGCAGGGACGCCCGCAGGCCATGGATCATTTGAAGAAGCTTCTGGCCGCGCGTGAAGGGGCCTATGGGCGCGCAGGCAGCGTTCTCGATACCTCCGGGCAGAGCGTGCCCGCCAGTCTCAGGCAGCTGCGATCAGCCCTCGAGCAGGCGTAAAACGGCCTGTAAAAAAAATTCGGGGCTGTGACATTCCTCACAGCGCCCTGTCCTGTTCCCCCATAAGATGCAACTCATCGCAACCGGGTTCCTCCCTCCCTCTTGTGATACGGGTCAACACCAAGCATCGAGACGAACCAAGCCGTAGTACCCCCTCCCCACTCCCAACGGCTTGTTCAGATGGCGGTTTCTTCGGAGCCGCCATCTTCGATTCTGGGAGGAGATTTCCACCACATGGCATTGTCATTTTGATCGCCGATCGGAGCAACCGAAGATGCCTCCCTCGGGCTTGATCCGAGGGTCCAGGGCCGCCTGGGCCGGAGCGCTACCGCCCTGGGTCCTCGGCTCGGGGGCCGAGGACGACAAAACCGGGCAACCGGCGCTTCAATCCCTGAGCTTGAAGCGCTGTATCTTGCCGGTGGAGGTCTTCGGCAGATCGTCGACGAAATCGATCCAGCGCGGATACTTCCAGGGACCCACTTCCGATTTCACATGTTCCTTCAGGGGCTCAAACAGCTCCGCACCGGAATAGCCTTCGTTGAGAACCACGAACGCCTTGGGCTTGAGCAATTCCTCGTCATCCGCCTTGGCGACGACAGCAGCCTCCAGAACGGCTTCGTGGGAAACGAGCGCGCTTTCCACCTCAAACGGCGAGACCCAGATACCGGAAACCTTGAACATGTCATCGGTCCGGCCACAGTAATGATAGAAGCCATCCGCATCCCGGTAGTACTTGTCGCCCGTGCGGGTCCAATGGCCCTGGAAGGTGTTGCGGGATTTCTCGCGCTGGTTCCAGTAGCCGATCCCGGCCGAATCTCCTCTGACCACGAGCTCGCCGATCTCATCAGCGCCGAGTTCACCATCATTCTCGTCCAGCAGCTTCAGCTCGTAGCCGGGCACCGCCTTGCCGGTGGTGCCGTACCTGAAGTCGCCCGGCCGGTTCGACAGGAAGATATGGAGGAGCTCCGTAGAGCCGATCCCGTCCAGGATCTCCACCCCGAACTTTGCCCGCCAGGCGACACTGACATCTTCCGGCAGCGCCTCGCCGGCAGACAGACACTGGCGCAGGGCCGACGAGCCGTTCTCCGGCGCGCATTCCGGCGTGGCCAGGATGGCCGCATAGAGCGTCGGCACCCCGAAGAAGAGTGTCGCCTGATGGGTATTAAGCATCTCGAACACAGAGTGCGGGGTCGGCCGCCCAGGCAGGAGCGTGGCCGTCGCCCCCACGGCCATGGTGAAGGTCATGGCGTTGCCGAGCCCATAGGCGAAAAAGAGCTTGGCGGCCGAGTAGACAATGTCGGCTTCCGTCATGCCGATCGCTTCTTCAGCGTAGTTCCGGGCCGTGTACATCATCGAGCTGTGGGCGTGCTGGACGCCCTTCGGGTTGCCTGTCGAGCCCGATGAGAACAGCCAGAATGCGACCTCATCGCAAACCGTGTCCACAGTCCGGAATTCATCGGACTGCTGTTCGAGCTCGGTCTGGAACGACAGCCGCGAGCCGGCATCGCCACCAGATACAATCACGTGCTTCAGATGGGGCAGAGCTCTCAGGGCGGGCTCAACCGCCGGCAGCAGCGCCGCCGAGACCACCAGGACCTCGGCACGGGAATCGCTCAGCATGTATTCATAGAGCGGTGCGGTCAGCAGGGTGTTCATGGGGATCGGAATGATGCCCGCCCGGATCGCCCCCCAGAAACAGATCGGAAAGTCGACCGTATCCAGCATGATCATGGCGATGCGGGCTTCGCGCTTCAGCCCGAGACCGGTCAGCAGGTTCGCCATGCGGCAGCTTTCGGTCTGCAGTTCGCCGTAGGTGAGACTGCGCTCCGGGTCGATAAAGGCGGGCTTGCCGCCGCGTCCTTCCTCCACGTTACGGTCAACGAAATCCGTGGCGGCGTTATACTCGCGCGGAAACTCCATTGCGCCTCTCCCTCAAAGCCTCAAAGTCCGCCAGCCATAAATCACAGAGCAAAGCGCCATTTCAACTGAACAATAATGCCTTGTCGGCGGCGGGGCCGCCGCCCTACCATGCCGCCAGGGGCGGAGTGAGCGGAAGGCAGACATGCTGAGCAGAGAGATAAACGCGCTGATCACCCAGACCGGCGCGGGGACGCCGGCGGGCAGGCTGATGCGCCACTACTGGCAACCGGCGGCGCTGGTCGACGAACTTGAAGGGCCGCGTCCGGTCAGGCCCGTGCGTCTGCTGGGGGAAGATCTCGTCCTGTTCAGAAACATCGACGGCAGCTACGGGCTCATCGGCAAACATTGTCCGCACCGGGGCGCCGATCTCTGCTACGGGCGGCTGGAGGATGGCGGCCTGCGCTGCCCGTTCCACGGCTGGCTCTTCGACGATGCCGGAAAGTGCCTTGAGCAGCCGGCCGAACCCGAAGGCAGCCGGATGCACGAGAACATCCGGCACACCGCATATCCCGTCGTGGAAAAATCGGGAATTCTCTGGACCTATATGGGACAGGGCGAGACACCGTGCTTTCCGGATCTGGACTGTTTTGTAGCGCCCGGGACTCACGTCTTCGCCTTCAAGGGCTTTATCGAATGCAACTGGCTGCAGGCGCTGGAGGTCGGCATCGACCCGGCCCATGCGTCCTTTCTCCATCGCTTCCTGCAGGATGAAGACCCGGAAGAGGGCTACGGCAAACAGTTCCGCGGCAAGTCCATTGCTTCGGACATGCCGATGACCATGATCCTGCGCGAATACCCCCGGCCGGACATCCAGGTTGAGGAAACCCCGTTCGGCCTCCGGCTCATTGCATTGAGAAATCTGGACAATCAGGGCATGCATGTGCGCGTTACCAACCAGATCTTCCCGCACGGCATCGTTATCCCGATGTCCCCGGAGATGACCATCACCCAGTGGCATGTGCCCGTCGACGATGAGACCTGCTACTGGTACGCGATCTTCACCAGCTTCACCGACCCGGTCGACAAGCCCCTCATGCGCGAGCAGCGCCTGGAACTCTACGAACTGCCGGACTACAAGCCGAAACTGAACAAGTCCAACGACTACGGCTTTGACCCGGCCGAACAGGAAAAAGAAACCTATCTCGGCATGGGCCTCGACATCAACGTACACGACCAGTGGGCCGTGGAGAGCCCCGGCCCGGTGTTCGACCGCACCAACGAACATCTCGGCAAGTCGGATGTTGGCATCATCGCCTACCGGCGCATGCTGCGGCGGGCGATCGATGCCGCCTCGAACGGCGGGGACGTTCCGATGAAACTGCAGAACGGCGACGGCGCGGCGATCAGGGGGCCGGCAGCCGTCGACACCATCGCCGGACTGGCCGGGTGGGAGGACGCCTGGAAGGCCCGCGACCTTGAACGCCGGGAAAAATCCGGCTGGGCTCCGGATCCCTGGTAGGCCGTGTTGTTCCATGACTGATTTTGGTTTTGCGGAACACCACGGCCTGTGGTCCGAAGAACAGAGCCGGCTGGCAAAGGAAGTTTCGGCCCGCATCACGGCGGAAGGGCTGGAGAGTATCCGCCTTTCCTTCTGCGACCAGCATGGCCTGCTGCGCGGCAAGACGCTCATGGCCGAAGCGATCGCAGGCCGGCTCGGCGATGGCTGTGCGCTGACCACGACCCTGCTGCTGAAGGACACATCGCACCGCACCGTGTTCCCCGTCTGGGAGCCGGGAGGCGGGTTCGGCAAGCCGGAACTGACAGGTGCGGCTGATTTCATCATCGTGCCCGACCCGGCGACCTTCAAGGTACTGCCCTGGGCCCACAAGACCGGCTGGCTGCTGTGCGATGCCTACTTTCCCAACGGTACGCCCGTTTCCGTTTCAACACGACGGCTGCTCCGCTCAGCCCTAGAAGACCTGCACCATGAAGGCCGCCAGTTCATCACAGGCCTGGAAGCGGAGTTCCACATCTTCCGGATACGCGAGGACAAGCTGTCACCGTCAGATGCGGTCAATCCGGGGACACCTCCGGATGTCGCGCTGCTGAGCCAGGGCTACCAGTATCTCACCGAGACCAGATACGACGAACTGGAGCCCCTACTCGAACGGCTCCGCTCGACCCTGGCGGCCCTCGACCTCCCGCTGCGCTCGATGGAAGTTGAGTTTGGCCCCAGCCAGGTCGAGTTCACGTTCGCCGCCCAGGACGCCCTCGCGACCGCAGACGCAATGGTTCTCTTCCGTTCGGCGGTCAAGCAGGTCTGCAAACGCGAGGGCCTGCTTGCGACGTTCATGTGCCGGCCGGCGCTGGAGAACGTTTTCTCTTCCGGCTGGCACCTGCATCAGTCACTCGTGGATACGGCATCCGGCGCAAACCTGTTCGCAAGCGACGGGACGGCCCCATTGTCGGAGCCTGGCCTGCACTATGTCGGAGGACTGCTTGCGCACGCAGATGCGGCTTCGGCTTTCACGACACCGACCATCAACGGCTACAAGCGTTACCGTCCCCAGACCCTGGCGCCGGACCGCATCTCCTGGGGTATCGACAACCGCGGCAGCATGATCAGGGTTTGCGGCGCACCAGGCAACCAGACCTCCCATATCGAGAATCGTGCCGGCGAGCCGGCAGCCAATCCTTATCTCTATGCCGTCTCCCAGCTTGTTGCGGGCCGCAGCGGCATTGAAACCCGCACCGATCCCGGCCCGCCAAGCGACATGCCCTACTCAGCCGAAGCTCCCGGCCTTCCCGCTTCTCTGAACGATGCCATCGCCGCTCTCGACAATAGCACGCTCTACCGGTCAGCGCTGGGCGATGAATTCATCGACTATTTCTGCACCATCAAACGCGCCGAAATATCCCGCTTCCTGTCTGAGGTGACGGACTGGGAACAGCGCGAGTACTTCCAGGCCTTCTAGGGCCAGCGGCGAGCTCGGGCAATAATCCCATTGCCGCCCTGCCAGTGCCCCAAAATCGTCATCAAGTTTAATGAGTCTCGCTGGGTGCCGCGTAGGGGTATTGCGGCATTCAGGCGATGGGGTTTTGGGGTGGCAGAACCTATTGAAGAGGGGTCGCGGATGGAACTCTCCCACAGCAGCGATACGGGCTGAAACCGGCAGATTCTGCCGGGTTTCTGACGAGCCCGGCATGTGTTGTCCGGCCCTGCGGCCCGAACGGCAAGCGGGCATCCGGCCAGCCGTAACCGGTTGATCCAGGCCGAATCACTTCGGCGCGTCTGATCATCCGGGACTGCATCAAATTTCAAGTTGGAGGCGTGGAAAGCAACCGCTTTCCGCAAACAGCTCCCTCGTGCCCGGATCATGGCACGGGGGAGCAGAGCTCAGGGCAACCCTCCTAATCCACCAGGCCAAACGAGAGGAACCGAGATGCCAGGCGAAATCATCAACGGCACGAATGCGGACGAAGAACTGAACGGCAGCGCCGAGGGCGACATCATCAACGGTGGCTACGGCAATGACATCATAAATGGCGGCGCAGGCAACGACACCATAGACGGCGGCCGTGGTTCTGATCTCCTGATCGGTGGTGCCGGCAATGACGTCTTCATCCTCGGGTCGGATGCCGGTGAGCCAGTCATCGCCCAGAACTACAATCCGAATGCCGGCCGCAATGATGAGATCGATCCGGTTGCCCGGCGGCTTTATCCCGATCAGCCCTTCATCGCCGACGACATCGCTGTTGGCGGAGAAGGTGCCGACACCTTCCTCATCAAGCCTCAGATCAATGCCAAGGCCGACATCATCGCCAAGCATACGGACGATGACGGACGCATCGACTGGGCCCGCGTCGCCGGCGAGAACAACAACGCCCACGACCACTGGATTGATGCGTTCGGCACCGAGGTCATCGCCGATTTCGACAAGGAGGAAGGCGACCGGATCCTGATCTACGGCCACACCGTGGATCCGGAGATCAGCTACGCCGACGTGGACGGCGACGGCGACGAGGAATCCATCATCAAGGTCTATTCCAACCAGGGCGCTGGCGGCGGCGCCCATAACGGCGACTTCCTGGGGCAGGTCATCGTACATGGTGACCGGGTCGAGGAGAGCGATCTGAAGATCAAAGCCATGGAGACCTACGGCATCGTCGAAAGCATCGACGAGATCATGGAAGCCGTGGCGCCGACCGGCCAGAGCGACCTGAACATCGAGAGCACCGCGACGCAGAACCCGTTCGCCGGCCAGGTCGAAACCCGCGACCCGGGCGAGAACACCGGCTCTCAGTTCGTCGAGGACATCCGCGAACGCCTGACGGCGGCGGCGGAGGACAACACCATCACCGGTACCGCTGGCGACGATACGCTGACGGGCGACCCGGTGGCATCGTCACCGGCCAGCCTCAATGCTCCGCTATCCTACTGGAGTTTCGCGTCGAACGAGGACGGGGTTTTCACTGACGCCCGCGGTGTCTCCAATGCGGCCTTCTACCTTTACGACAACAACAACAACAACCAGGCGGTACTGCAGGACTCAACGCCGATCCTGCCGGGTCCGAACGGCCAGCCGGCAGCCCTCTTCGGCTCCAACGGCAAGACCTTTGCCTATGTCAACCACGACGACTCCTACGAGGTCCTCAATGCAACAGTTACAGCCTGGTTCAATCCTGTTGATCTCGGCGGCCGCCAGACGATCATTTCCAAAGACGAATCGAACGCTGATGGCGGCGGCCATTTCCACATCCGAGTCGAAGACGACGGCAAGTTGTTCATCCGCGTTGCCGAAGGCGAAGGCAAGAACGATGGCGGCTACAACCACGAATGGCGCACCTGCAACCCGGTCATTGCCGAAGGAAACTGGCAGCACATCGCGCTGACCATCGGTGCCGGCGGCGTTGCGGTCTACCTCAACGGCCAGCTTATCCCTGATAACCAGTTCGACACGGTTGGCGGTGCCGGAAACGTCTCAATGGGCGATTTCCTCGGCGGCTATCTGATCGGCAACGACAAGCCGTTCGTGGTCGGCGCCAACACCCGCGTGTCCCGGGATACCGGCACTGCCGAAGAACTGGGTGTGGATCAGCGCCTGAGTGAATTCTTTGAAGGCGCCATTGCCGATGTCGGATTCTGGGGCGGCCCGTTGCAGGAAGACGCTCTGAGCGCTGCCCAGATCGCCGACCTCTATGCCAACGGTCCGGGTGATCTTTCCACAGCTCCGCCGGCCGGAACCGATCCGGTTCCCGTGGGCAATGACACGATCTCCGGCGAAGGCGGCAATGACACCATCGACGGCGGCGCAGGCGATGACATGCTCGACGGCGGCGAAGGCAACGACCTGCTGCTCGGCGGCTACGGCACCGACACCCTCAACGGCGGCGCCGGCGATGACGAGCTTGATGGCGGCCACGGCATGGACGTGCTCAATGGCGGGGCCGGCAATGATCTGATCATCAGCCGCGCCGATGACCGCGAACCGGAAATCGCCCAGCAGTTCGACCGCAGCGACGATCCCGACTACGAGATCGACTTCGCCGCGCGGCGGCTCTACCCGAGCCAGGCCGACATGCCGTCAAACGACATCCTGTCCGGCGGCGCCGGGGCGGACGAGTTCTTCTTCCAGACCCTGATCAACGGCAAGTTCGATATCATCAACCGCCATGTCAACGATGATCGCACCATCAGCTGGCACGGGGTGGCCGGCGAAAACCGGAACGTCCACGACCACTGGGTGGACGGCATCGGCGACGACACCATCATCGATTTCAACCGGGATGAAGGCGACAAGATCACGATCGACGGCCACACCACCGAAGTGGCGTTGATCGAGCGCCGGGACGTGGACGGCAATGGCGTGCAGGATTCCATCCTGCACCTCGTCTCCAACCAGGGCGCCGGCGGCGGTGCCCACAACGGCGATCTGCTGGGCACGATCACCGTTCTCGACAACCTGATCACTGAGAACGACTACACCACCAATGCCGGCTCCCATGCCGGCATCGTCAGAACCATCGACGAGTACCTCGAAGCAATCACGCCACTCAACCTCGGTACGGCGACAACCGCCCCGGCGCCTGTCCCAACGCCGCCGGTCGCTGATCCGGCCGATCCTGCAACTCCGGCGACGCCCACGACGCCGGCAACACCAACAACACCAACAACAGGCGCGCCGGCAGAAGACAGCGACGAGGCCGCCCTCACGGACCTGCTGACGCAGACCCCCTTGCCGCCTGTGCCAGACACACCGGCCGATCCGGTGGAACCGGCCGGTCGGCCTGAGGATGCCACACCATCGCCCACACCCATTGCAGCGGCGCCCATTCCGGCAGCGGCACTGGGCTACGGCCGGGACATGGACCGGATGGGCCAGGACGACATGGGTGTTGAATTTTTCT
>JBCCEL010000011.1:0-38634 GCA_039030315.1 Pseudomonadota bacterium | reverse complement strand
GGCGAAGGGGCTGGCTGATCCTGTCCCAGATTCTGCTTCTGGCAGCGATCGGTTTTGCCGGCTTCCTCGATCCTCTGACAACGCCGTGGTGGATGGCGCTGGCGGCCGTTCTTATTGCGTTCGCTTCGGCTACCCAGGACATCGTGATCGATGCATTTCGTGTGGAAAGTCTTGATGGCGATCAGCAGGCGGCCGGCATGGCGAACTATGTCGCTGCGTATCGCTTTGGTCTTCTGTTTTCCAGTGCAGGCGCGCTTATCCTGGTTGATTGGTTCGAGAAGAGCCTGGGCCTGCCGAAGGAAGTCATCTGGAACTACGCCTATTGGCTCATGGCCGGACTGGTCCTCGTGGGCGTTGCCGGCGTGCTGCTGTCATCGGAACCTGAAGCTTCAGCCGCATTCGATGCGAAGCTGGATGATCCCGCGAATGCGGATCAGAACCGCCTGCAGAGGCTGTTTCAGACAGCCTTTCATGCCTTCGCGGACTTTCTGCAAAAGCCCCTTGCGATCACGATCCTGCTGTTCGTGATCTTCTTCAAGCTCTGCGATTCCTTTGCCGGGGTGATGACAACGCCGTTTGTGGTGGACCTCGGGTTTGAGCGGACGGAGTATGCGGCGCTGGTGAAGGGGGTCGGGTTTGCGACGGCCTTGATCGGGGGATTTGCCGGGGGGCTGCTGGCCCGAGCGCTGCCCCTGGTTCAATGCCTCTGGATTGCGGGCGTCCTGCAGGCAGCGTCCAATCTCGTCTTTGCCTGGCTCGCCTGGATGGGCCAGAGCCAACTGGCGTTGGGAACCGCGATTGCTGTCGAGAACCTGACCGGCGGCGTGGGGACCGTGGTCTTTGTCGCGTATATCTCCAGCCAGACCAGCAATGCGGCTCATACGGCAACGCAGTTTGCTCTTTTGACTTCACTGGCTGCAGTCGGCCGGACCTATATCTCGGCTGCATCGGGCTATGTGGCGGAGCAGACCGGCTGGTTCTGGTTCTTCGTTGTGACGGTCCTCGCGGCGATCCCGGGCTTCATGCTGCTGGCATGGCTGCAATGGAAAGGGCACTTCCGGGACCTGGAGGCCTCGGCGGAGGTCAGAACGGACGGCGAGCCTGCATAGCGGCGGCCAGCGTGCCTTCATCGAGGTAGTCGAGTTCGCCGCCGACGGGCACGCCGTGGGCGAGGCGTGAAACCTCGACCGAGCACTGTTTCAGGCGGTCGGTGAGGTAATGGGCGGTGGTCTGGCCTTCGACCGTGGCGTTCACCGCGATCACCACTTCCTTCACCTCCGGTGCTTCGGCCCGGACGAGCAGGCCGGTGATGTTGAGGTCGTCGGGACCGATCCCTTCAAGTGCAGACAGGGTGCCACCCAGAACGTGATAGCCGCCTTTCATGGCGGCGGCCCGTTCCAGGGCCCATACATCTCCGACCTCCTCGACGACGCAGATGATCGAGCGGTCGCGCCGGCCGTCGCTGCAGATGGTGCAGGGATCGCTGGTGTCGATATTGCCGCAGTTGGTGCACTCCACGACCTGTGCGCCGGCCTCGGCCAGGGCGCCCGCGAGCGGATCAAGCAGACGGTCCTTGTTCTTGATGAGATGAAGCGCGGCGCGGCGCGCAGACCGGGGGCCCAAACCCGGCAGTTTTGCCAGGAGCTGGATCAGACGCTCAATCTCACTGCCGACGATCTGCCGCGACATGGATCAGACGATCAGAATCCGAGATTCATGCCCGGTGGCAGAGGCAGGCCGGCGGTAGCTTCCTTCATCTTCTCCGCCGCCGCTGCTTCCATCGCCTTGCGGGCCTCACCGTGGGCGGCGACGATTAGGTCTTCGAGGATCTCCTTGTCCTCCTCGTTGAAGAGGGAGTTGTCGATGTCGAGGCCTTTCATCTCTCCCTTGCCGTTGAGGCGCACCACGACCACGCCGCCGCCGGCGCGGCCTTCGACAGAGAGATCCTCAAGAGAGTCTTGTGCATCCTTGATCTTGGACTGCATTTCCTGGGCCTGCTGCATGAGCTTGCCGATATCGCCTAGGCCTTTCATGGGTGATCTCTAATCCTCGTTGATGTCCGGGGCCGGATCGGGATCCGGGCCGTCTGAGCCATTGGTGTCGGCGAGGTCGCGAACGTCCATGAGTTCTGCGCCAGGGAACTTCTCCAGGACCGCCTTCACCGTTTCATTCTCGCGCGCTTCGCGAAACAGCGACTGACGCTGCTCTTCCTTCTGTGCCTTGATCGGGGCATCGCCCTTCTCTTCGCTGACCGCCACGAACCAGCGTTCGGAAGTCCACTGCTGAAGCTTGCGCATGAGCTCATTCGGAAAGCTTGGGCGTGTGCCGGGCTGCAAGGCGATCTCCAGCCGGCCGGGGGCAAAGCTGACAAGACGGACCTGGGCTTCCAGTTCTGTCTTCAATCTGATGTCGCGGCGCTCGCCCGCCAGTGCAACCACATCTGCAAAACTGGCAAGTGCGACCGGCTCGGGCGGCGGGGGACCTGGGGCTTCTCCATAGTCCGCCGGATCAAGCTGTGTCTGCGCGCGCGCTTCCGTAACAGGGCCGGGGTGGGTTTGCGGCTCGCGTGACTGCACCGGTGCGGGCGCAGCCGGCGCCTTCGCCGCCCTTTCGATCACGGCGGCAGGGGAGGGCAGCTCTGCCGCGTAGGCGAGCCGGATTACGACCATTTCGGCTGCAGCGGACGGATTGGCTGCCAAACTGACTTCCTGAATGCCGCGCAGGAGCATCTGCCAGGCGCGGGTCAGCACCGGCATGGAGAGTGCGGAGGCGAATTCACTGCCGCGCTTTCGCTCCGATGGTGAGTGCGCCGCGTCGCTGTCGGCCCCAGGGACGATCTTCAGCCGGGTGACCCAGTGGACCAGCTCGGCAAGATCCGTCAGTACGGTGGCCGGGTCTGCGCCCAGCCGATGCTGCTCATCCAGCTCAGCAAGGGCTGCTGCGGCATCTCCCCTCATCAGGGCTTCGAACAGGTCAATGATCCGGTCACGGTCCGCCAGGCCAAGCATCTGCCGGAGCTCGCCGGCCTTGATCTCGTCGCCGGCAAAAGCGATCGCCTGGTCGAGCAGGGACAGGCCGTCGCGGACGGAGCCTTCCGAGGCGCGTGCAATCAGGGCGAGAGCCTCGTCTTCCGCCTTCACGCCCTCAAGCTCGGAGATCTTTCTGAAGTGATCGATCAACAGCTCTGGTTCCAGCCTGCGCAGGTCGAACCGCTGGCAGCGGGACAGGACCGTGACCGGAACCTTGCGGATTTCCGTCGTGGCGAAGATGAACTTCACATGTTCCGGCGGCTCCTCCAGCGTCTTCAGCAAGGCGTTGAAGGCCTGGCGAGAGAGCATGTGGACTTCGTCGATGATGTAAATCTTGTAGCGGGCGGAAACCGGCTTGTAGCGCACACTCTCGATGATCTCGCGGACATCCTCGATGCCGGTGCGCGAGGCGGCATCCATTTCGATGACATCCACGTGGCGGGATTCCAGGATAGCCTGGCAGTGGGCGCCAGGTTCCGGCATGCGCACGCTGGGACCGGATTCGCCCGAACCGTTGTCGTAGTTGAGCGCGCGGGCAATCAGGCGGGCGGTGGTTGTCTTGCCAATGCCCCGGACGCCGGTGAGCATGTAGGCCTGAGCAATACGGTCAGTCTCAAAGGCATTCGACAGGGTCTGAACGACCGGGTCCTGGCCGATGAGATCCTCAAAAGTCTGCGGGCGATACTTGCGGGCAAGAACGCGGTAGGCGGACGTGCTGTCCGCCGGGCCTGTGTCCGCGTCGCTGGTGGTTCCGGAAGTCAATCGCCTGCACCCTGAAGAGACATGCAATGCCGGCCAGACCGGCCGCGCCTTTCACGCCGCAGCCCGGCACGGGTGGTGCCGGGTGGGAGATTGGACAGGCAACCCGCGCCTTTCTCGTTAGGGCTGCTTCCTTCCGGATCTGACCCGATTGGCGAGAGACACGCCTGCCGCCAATCTCCCAATGCGACTATATCGTTTATGCGGACGCAAAGGGCAAGGGAAACCGAAGAGTTCCTACCAATTGATGGTCGTACTGAAACTCAGGGTGTGGATGTCGATCTCCGACGTGCCGGTCATTGTGCCGGACGGTCCGGGCGGGATGCTGATGTTGGTGTCGGAGAAGAAGACGTGCTCGTAGCCGGCCTTGATGGTCATCGAATCCATGACCCTGTGGCTGATACCGGCCGCAATCGTCAGCCGGTCGCCATCCGGCGAAATGCTGCTGGTGCCGCCATCCGTAACGGCTGTGGTGTAGCCGAGGCCGGCTCCGACAACAGTCCGGTCGTTTATCTTGTAGGTCGCACCGCCAAAGCCCGAGTACGTGTCTTCCCAGCCTTGGGGGCGCACAGTGGTCAGACCCGGCGTCTGGACGACAATGGCATCGAACAGGCTCCAGTTGGCCCACTCGAACGTGCCGTGCAGACTGAAAGACTCGTTGACGTCATGTGAGATGCTGGCGGTGAGGATATCGGGTGTCGTGATGTTGAACCTCGAAGGCACCTGCGGGATCGGCAGGCCCTGGATGCCCGAACGGCCCTTCAGCTTGTGCTTGATCCTGGATCTGTAGCCAATGCCGATGGTTGTGCTTTCGGTTGGCTCCAGAAGGACCCCGGCTGTGAAGCCGACATTGACGTCATCGCCCCTCAGGAAACCTGTTCCGGCACCTGGAATTGGCGGAGCGATTTGCCCGTTCTGCAGGTTCACATCGAAATACTGAACCTGCAGGCCGGCTCCAACCGTCAGCCAGTCTGTCAGCCGGTAGGCGCCGACCGGGTTGAAGTTGAAGGCCGTCATGCGGGACTTGGTCACTTGGAAGCGGCCGAGCCAGGCCTGATTGGTGGAAATGTCGACGGCAAACGGGCCAGAGCCTCCGACCCCGATGCTCAGGCTGTCCGTGAGTGCGTAACTGGCAAAGAAGGACGGCGCCAGGGCCGCGGCGTCCGCCATGTTGCCTGTGGTCGGCGTTCCACCGGCTGCCATGCCAAGGGGTGTCGTTGCCGCCGTCGCCCTGATCTTCACGTCCGGGAGGAAGACCCGATAGTCGCTGGTGATGTCGAGCTTGCGGTTCTTGATGATCGTTGCCGGATTGTAGAACAGATGACTGGCATCCGTTCCGCGGGAGGCCGATCCCGCAAAACCGCTCATGAGTGCGGAGGTCGACTGCTCCCGAACATAGAACCCGGCCGCTTCAGCATCGCTGGAAAGCCCGGACAGAATGAGTGTGAATGCCGAGCCCGCAAGTGCGGCTCGCTTGAACCTGTTTGTCATGACTGCCCCAAACCTTAGTGTCTTTGACACTCTTGTTCTGCTGCGAGGCGTCACCCCGTCGCGCCTCTTGTTGCCCCACAGACAATGCTGAACCAACCCGCAAACAAAGGCAAGGGGCGGCTGGGCGCCTGAATTCCGGGCCGCCAGCGTCTCCTTGGCCATTGCGAAGCTCGACCGGCCATGCGACACAGCCGGTCGGCAAGTTCTTCGTGTTCCTTCCCCGATATGTTTGAGACCATCCACGGACAGAAAGTCATCACCTTTGGCGGCGCGACCCTCGATAGAGTCTCGCCCAAGCGGCAGGAGCCGAACTTCGTGCCGGATCTTGCCGCATCCAGCGGAGCCGGCGTTGTCTGCTTTGTACGCGACCGGGTTCTTGTCGATGTCTCGGCGGCGCAGCCGGCGGCACTTCGCTCAGCCTATGGCGAGTTCGAAACATCGGTCCTGTCCGAGCCGATTCTTCTTGGGATTGAGAGCGATGGCTCGCCACTGTTCGCCCATTTTATCGAGGGTGACGAGGAAGCCCGCCCGGTCGCGCAGGTTCCGGACAGTATCAAGGCTATCGACCTCAGGAGCCTTGCGACGCAGGATCTGGTCACCGCTGAAGAGTTCGGCATGTTGGCCTATGCCCGGTCCATGCTCAACTGGCATGCGACGCACCGGTTCTGCGCCAATTGCGGCTCTGAAACGACCATGGTTTCCGGCGGCGACAGGCGCCTGTGCAAGGCTTGTGAGCGCGAGCACTTTCCCCGGACCGACCCGGTGATCATCATTGTCGTCCATGACGGAGACCGGTGTCTTCTTGGGCGCAGCGCGAATTTTGTCGAGGGCATGTATTCCGCGCTGGCAGGGTTCATGGAGCCGGGCGAAACCATTGAGGGCGCGGCAAGGCGGGAGGTTCTGGAGGAGTCTGGGATTGAGCTGGGAAAGGTGAGCTACGAACTGAGCCAGCCCTGGCCCTTTGTCTCCTCCCTGATGATCGGACTTCTAGGTGAAGCCCTCACGACGGATATCGAAATCGACCCGCACGAACTGGAGGATGCCCGCTGGTTCAGCCGAGCCGAGGCGCAGAGCCTCCTCGACGGCACGCACCCTGAAGGGTTCAAGGCGCCCAACCCCTTTGCCATCGCGCACCACCTGCTGCTGGCATTTCTGGAGCAGGACTGAGGATCGGATCTCTAGGAATGCTCGATCCGGTAGGGATGAGCCTTGTAGACCCCCAGGATCCTGAGTTCCCGCGAAAAGAAGGAAAGCTCTTCCAGGGCGTTCTTGACGCTTTGATCGTCGGGGTGCCCGACGATATCGGCATAGAACTGGGTGGCGAAGAACTCACCCTCCAACTGATATGATTCCAGCTTGGTCATGTTCACGCCGTTGGTGGCGAACCCGCCCATTGCCTTGTACAGGGCCGCAGGCACGTTCCGGACGCGGAACACGAATGTCGTCATGACCGGGGCTTCTTCCGGCTCTGCGTCATCTGGTGTTGAGGACAAGATCACAAATCTCGTCGTATTGTGCTCTGCGTCTTCGACATCGGCTCTCAGGGTTTTCAGACCGTAGATTTCCGCTGCAAGATCGGTCGCGATGACGGCCCTCGAGGGGCTCGGATTTGCCGCCAGTTCCTTTGCGGCGCCTGCGGTATCGACCGCCACGACCGCACGCAGACCCAGTTCGGCGATGATTTCACGGCACTGGCCGAGCGCGTGCACATGGCTGTGGACCGTTTCGATCGTGTCGAGTGATGCGCCGGAATTGCCCAGAAGCTGATGGCGCACACGCAGAAAATGCTCGCCGATGATGTAGGTGTCCGAACTCGGCAGGAGATGGTGGATGTCGGCCACCCGTCCGGCTACGGAGTTCTCGATCGGTATCATGGCAAGGTCGGCGTCACCGGCCTTCAGCACGGCGAAGGCGTCTTCAAAGGTGCGGCAGGCGACATGCTCCCAGTCCGGATAGCGCTCGGCGCAAGCAATGTGGGAGTTGGCCCCCGGTTCTCCCTGGAAGACGATTTTCTTGGCCATTCTACTTCTCATACAGGTTCATGGGGGTAGTCAGGCGGCGCTGAACAGCGCCCGGGCCCGCTCAAGATCTTCGGGGGTATCGACGCCAAAAGGTATCGTGTCAACAAGACCGACGGCGATTGTCATGCCTGCGTCAAGGGCACGCATTTGTTCCAGTTTTCGCTCCCGTTCCCGCTTGCTGGGGGGCAGGGAGACGAATGCCTCCAGAGCCGTGCGCCGGTATGCGTAGAGGCCGACGTGATGAAGTTGCGGACCGCTCCAGCCCGCCGGCAGACGCCGCTGAAAGTCTTCCGCGATCGCCACTGTCTGGCCCGTCTCAAATCGGGCCATGGCTTTGACCACATTGGGATTTTCCAGTTCCTCGCTGTCCTCGATTTCGGATGCAAGGGTCGCGATATCCGCTCCGGAATCAAGCAGTGCCCGATGACAGTTGACGATTGCGCCCGGTGAAATGGCCGGAAGGTCACCCTGAAGATTTATCACCACTTCATACTCACCGTCCGGATCGATTGCTTGCAGACCGGCATGAATCCTGTCCGAGCCGGAGGGAAGGGACGGATCTGTGAGGATGGCCCGTCCTCCGGCTTTCTCCACGGACCGGACAATCTCAGATTCGGCAGCCGCGACAACCACCGGGCCGAGTTTCGCTTCTTCGCCGCGCCGGAGCACCTGAACGGTCATCGGGAGACCGCCGATCATTGCAAGGGGCTTGCCGGGCAATCTGCTGGACGCCATCCGCGCCGGAATCAGCACGATTGTTCTTTGGGTCGCGTTCATTCTTTCGGAGGGAGACAATAGCAGGATTGCACTAAGGATTCTGGACGTGGCAAATGTGCACAGGGCCTGCTTATAGAGGTTGCATGGCAGCGGTGAAAGCACTAGTTTCCGCGCGAATTTCGCGGAATTGCATAGTGCGGAAGCCAGTGCCGCCCGCCCGCGATGGAGAGGGATTTTAGCTCAAATGATGGACAGTTTTGAGTTCAACAAGATTGCCGGAGCGGTGCTTTTCAGCGTTCTGGTTATGCTTGGCCTACGTGCGCTAGGTGACACAATCTTCCATGTCGATGCTCCGGAAAAGCCCGGATACGCCGTTGAGATCGCCGAGACCGGCACTTCCGCTTCCGGTGGCCAGGAAGCCGCCAAGGAAGAAGTGCCGCTGGCGCAACTCCTCGCGAGTGCGGATGTGGCCAAGGGGCTTAAGGGCTTCAAGAAATGCTCCGCCTGCCACAAGGCTGCTGAAGGCGCGAAGGCCGGGGTCGGGCCCAACCTCCACGGCATTGTCGGCAAAGCCATGGCCGGAGCGGACGGATTTGCCTATTCGCCAGCGCTCAAGGAGTTCGGCGCCGGCAAGACCTGGGGCTATGAGGAGCTCAACGCGTTCCTGAAGAAGCCGAAGTCATACGTGCCTGGGACAAAGATGAGCTTTGCCGGCCTGAAGAAGGGTACCGACCGGGCCAACCTTCTTGCCTATCTGAAATCGGTTTCCCCGGGCGCGCCGGAGTTTCCGACGGAATAGCGTCAATCGGTCCGCCTGCGAACAAGCGGAGATGACGAAAATTTAACACCGGCGGACCTTCCGCCGGTGTTTTCATTTGTGGCATTGTGCACCGCAAATTATGGCCCCTACTTGCATGAGGACGAGCCCCCGATGATCGCTGCTGCCGGACGCACCCTGGCCTTGCTTGCACTTGCTGTTTGTGCCCTGTCCTACCCCTCAGCCTCCAGTCTGGCCGAAGAGAAGGTCTGGCGCCATGGCGTCTCACTGATCGGCCCGGTGAAGTATCCGAAGGACTTCAAGAATTTTGACTACGTGAACCCCAAAGCGCCCAAGGGTGGAACGGTTCGGTTCGGTGCCACCGGTACTTTCGATACGCTCAATATCGTTTTGCCGAAGGGCAACCGGGCTGGCGGACTGGGATTCGTCTATGAAACACTCATGAAGGGCTCTTTGGACGAGGTGAGCACCGAGTATGGTCTGCTGGCTGAGGAACTGTCCTATCCGGCAGATTTTTCGTCTGTCACCTACCGGCTAAGAAAAAATGCCCGCTGGCATGATGGGCGGCCGGTGACGCCGGAGGACGTCATCTGGTCCTTCAATGTGACCAAGGAACTCGATGTTCAACGCGCATTCTACTACAAGCACGTGGAAACCGCCGAAAAGACGGGTTCCCATGAGGTCACCTTCAAGTTTGACCAGACGGGAAACCGTGAACTGCCGCAGATTGTCGGCCAGCTTTTCGTACTCCCGAAGCACTGGTGGGAGGGGACCGGACCGGACGGAAAAAAGCGTGATATCCGGGCTTCGACGCTTGAGCCGCCGGTGGGATCGGGCCCTTATCGGATATCAAGGGTGGATCCAGGCCGATCCATCGTCTTCGAGCGGGTGCCGGACTATTGGGGCCGCGACCTCAACGTGAATGTCGGTTACGATAATTTCGACGAAGTGAGGTTCGAGTATTTCCGCGATCAGACCGCACAGTTCGAGGCTTTCAAATCGGGCGCCCTTGATTGGAGGACGGAAAACACGGCCAAGATCTGGGCGACCCAGTATGAGTTTCCCGCGGTGAAAAGCGGCAAGGTTGTCCTGAACAAGTATCCCAACTCCTACCGGACGAGCGGCATTATGGTCGGGTGGATACCGAACATGCGGCGGAAGCCGTTTCAGGATATCCGCTTTCGGCAGGCGTTGGATCTGGCGTTCAATTTCGAAGAGATGAACAAGTCGATCTTCTATGGCCAGTACGAACGTGTCGACAGCTACTTTTTCGGGAGCAGTCTGGCTTCAAAGGGATTGCCTGAGGGGCAGGAACTCGAGGTCCTCAAGAGTTTGAAAGCGAAGTTGCCCGAAGAGGTTTTGACAACGGAATTCAAGAACCCCACCCATGCCGGGCGCCGAGATGCAAGAACCAACCGGCGGAATGCGCTGCGCCTGATGAAGGCCATCGGCTACAAATACGAAGACGGTCTTGCGATTGATCCGGAAACCGGCAAGCCCGTTACCATTGAGGTGTTGCTGAACGGACCTGCCTTTGAAGGCATCGCGCTCAGGTATCTCAAGGGCATGAAGCAGATTGGCATCACGTTGAAGCTGCGTCCGGTTGATTCTTCCCAGTTCATCGAAAGAGTTCGCAATCGGGATTTCGATCTGGTCTATTCCGGCTGGGGGCAGTCGCTCTCGCCCGGCAATGAGCAACTGGATTTCTTTGGCTCAGAAGCAGCCGACAGGCCGACCTCCAGGAATTATGGGGGGATCAAGAATGCAGCCGTCGATGAATTGATCCAGAAGATCATTTTCGCCAAGGACAGGGAGGAGCTGGTGGCGGCGTCCAAGGCTTACGACCGCGTGCTGCTCTGGAACCGGTTCATCATACCTGGATGGACATTGCGGGCGTCCCGCATTGCGCGCTGGGACAGGTTCTCTCATCCTGATCCCTTGCCGGAGTACTCGGTCGGTTTCCCGTCGGTCTGGTGGTATGACGCAGCCAAGGCGGCAAAGATCAAGTGATGCGGCACTTGCTGGCGGCTATTGTCGGGGCCGGCCTGATCCTGGGGCAGCCTCAGGTCTCGGCAGAGCCGAGTCATGGGCTCTCTGCCTTCGGAGATCTAAAGTATCCAGCTGACTTCACGCATTTTGAATACGTCAATCCGGACGCGCCCAAGGGCGGACGGCTGTCGATGATCGGCACTGCCGGGCTGATCACCTTCAACAGCTTCAACGGCTACATCCTGAAGGGGGACGCCGCGCAAGGCCTTCAGTTCCTCTTCGATACCCTGATGGAACGGGCGATGGATGAACCGGATGCGGTCTATGGTCTTGTGGCCAGGACGGTGGATGTCGCCGCAGACGGGCTCTCGGCAACATTTGAATTGCGGCCGCAAGCCCGGTTCTCCGATGGTACGCCGGTGACGGCGGAGGACGTTGCCGTCTCCCTGCAGCTATTGAAAGAGAAGGGAGATCCCCGGATTGCCCTGCAACTTGCAAAGGTGGAGGGCGTTGATGTCCTGGGACCTCACACCGCCCGCTTCCGCTTTTCGGAAGCCAACCGGGATCTGCCCCTGACCGTCGCAACCGGTATTCCGGTGTTTTCCAAGGCCTATTACGAGAAGGTCGACTTCTCGAAAAGCACGCTCGAGCAGCCGCTAGGCTCCGGTCCTTATAGGATTTCGGACTACAAGCCGGGCCGCCAGGTGACGTATGCGCTGCGCGAGGATTATTGGGGACGTGACCTTCCGGTCAACAAGGGCCGTTTCAATTTCGGCGAGCTCAGATACGAGTACTTCCGGGACCGTACAGCCGAGTTTGAGGCCCTCAAAGCGAACGCTTTCGACCTGAGAGAGGAGTTCACATCCAAGGTCTGGGCGACCGAGTATGACCTCTCTGCCGTGAAGGAGGGGTGGATGATCAAGGAGAGCCTGCCGGACGAGCAGCCGTCCGGTGCGCAAGGCTATTTCCTGAACATGCGGCGGGCAAAGTTCAAGGACCCCAGGGTCCGTCAGGCTCTAACGCTCGCTTTCGACTTTGAATGGACCAATCGCACCCTTTTCTACAATCTCTACCAGAGAACCAACTCGTTCTTTGAGAACTCCGCCATGAAGGCGGCCGGCCGGCCGTCGGATGAAGAGCTGGCGCTGCTGGAGGGATACCGGGGCCAGGTTCCCGCTGAGGTCTTCGAGGATGCGGTAACCGCTCCGGTAACCAACGCCTCCGGACAGGACCGCAAAATGCTGCGCAAGGCGTCCCGCCTTCTGAAGCAGGCAGGCTGGGAAATAAAGGACGGCAAGCGTGTTAATGCGTCAGGCGAACCGTTCACTATCGAGTTTCTCGACTATTCACCGAGCTTTGAACGCATCACGGCGCCCTATATCAAGAACCTCAAGATCCTGGGCATTGAGGCCAAGATCCGGCTTGTTGATCCCGCTCAATATGAGCGCCGCCGGAAGTCCTTCGATTTCGATGTCACCACGACGCGCTTTGTCATCCGCCAGACTCCTGGGGTCGAGTTGGAGAACTACTTCGGATCAGGCTCCGCCACCGTCGAAGGCAGCCAGAACCTTTCCGGCATTTCCAGCCCGGTTGTCGACAAACTAATCAGCAATGTCCTAAAGGCGGGAAGCCGGGAGGACCTCAACACCGCGGCGCGTGCACTTGACCGGGTGCTTCGTGCCGAGCATTTCTGGGTGCCGCACTGGAACAAGGCCGCGCACAACATGGCCTACTGGAACAAGTTTTCCCGTCCGGCCACAAAGCCGAAATACGCCCGCGGAATCATCGACACCTGGTGGTACGATGAAGCCAAGGCCGCGAAGCTGGACGCGGCCAGGAACTAGTCGCAGATGGGTGCATATGTCCTAAGACGATTGCTGCTGATGATTCCGACCTTGCTCGGGATCATGCTGGTGAGCTTTGTCATAATCCAGTTTGCCCCAGGAGGACCGGTCGAAAGGGTGATCGCCCAGCTGACCGGAAGCGATGTCGGGGGCGACCGCGCGTGTCGGCGGTGGCGCGCCAGGCGGGGACTTGGGGACGTCGGGCCAGGCCTCCGGCCAGTCGGCCGGTGATACGGCCATTTCCTCCAAGTATCGCGGTGCCCAAGGGCTTGATCCGGAGTTCATTGAACGGCTGGAGAAACAGTTCGGTTTCGACAAGCCGGCCCACGAACGCTTTCTTCTAATGATGAAGAACTATCTCACCTTCAATTTTGGAGAGAGCTATTTCCGCGACATTTCCGTGATCGACCTCATCCTGGAGAAGATGCCGGTATCCATCTCGCTCGGACTCTGGATGACCCTGATCTCGTACGGCATCTCCATCCCGCTCGGTATCCGCAAGGCGGTCAAGGACGGCAGCCGGTTCGATATCTGGACCTCCGGCGTGGTCATCGTCGGCTATGCCATTCCCGGTTTTCTCTTTGCCGTCCTTCTGATCATTCTCTTTGCCGGCGGCTCGTTCTGGAACCTGTTCCCACTGAGAGGATTGACGTCTGACGGTTGGGAGAACCTTCCCTGGTACAGTCAGGTGATCGACTATTTCTGGCACTTGGTCCTGCCGATTATCTCCATGGCGGTCGGGGCGTTCGCCACGTCGACGCTCCTGACCAAGAACTCCTTTCTGGATGAGATCAGGAAGCAGTATGTCGTCACCGCGCGCTCCAAGGGCCTGACCGCCAACCAGGTCCTCTACGGCCACGTGTTCCGCAATGCGATGCTGATCATCATTGCAGGTTTTCCAGGCGCTTTCATCGGGGCGTTCTTTGCCGGATCGTTCCTGATCGAAACCATATTTTCCCTCGATGGTCTTGGCCTCCTGGGCTTTGAATCCATTGTGAACCGGGATTATCCCGTCGTGTTTGCCACGCTCTACATCTTTTCGATCATGGGCATGATTGTCGGGCTGATTTCGGACCTCACCTACACCTGGATCGATCCGAGAATCGATTTCGAGACGCGAGAGGTCTGACGCCGGTGGACGCCAAGGCTCCAGAAGAGGTTCACGAGGACGGCACTCTCACGGCGGGTTCGGCCAAGCCCCTGCATGCCCAGCACGATAGCGGAGGCTGGCTGTCGCCAATCAACCAGCGCCGCTGGAGCAATTTCAGGGCAAACAAGCGCGGATACTGGTCGCTCTGGATTTTTCTGGTTTTGTTCGTTCTTTCGCTGTTTGCCGAGTTCATTGCGAACGACAAGCCCCTGCTCGTCAAGTATGACGGCGGCTACTATACACCTGTGTTCAACACCTATCCCGAAACGGTGTTCGGCGGCGAGTTTGAGACCGAAGCTGACTACCGTGATCCGTTTGTAGGCGAACTGGTGGCCGAAAAGGGCGGCTGGATGGTGTGGGCACCGATCCGCTACTCCTACAATACGGTGAACCTCGACTTTCCCGGCTACAAGATAGTGGACGGTGAGAAGAAGACGGCTGGTTTCCCTGCGCCGCCGACCTGGCGGGTTTCCGGGGAGATGTGCCCCGGCACCGAAGAGCAGGTCCAGCGCTTCTGCCAGATCGGCAACTGGAACTGGCTCGGGACGGACGACCAGGGCCGGGACGTCGTTGCACGCCTGATCTACGGGTTCCGTATTTCTGTTCTATTCGGTCTTATCCTGACCATCATCTCGTCGGTGATCGGCGTAGTCGCGGGCGCCATCCAGGGCTATTTCGGCGGCTGGACCGATCTTCTGGCTCAGCGCTTCATTGAGATATGGACGTCAGTGCCATCGCTCTATCTGCTGATCATCATTGCTGCGATCATTGAACCGAACTTTTGGATTCTGCTTGGCATTCTCCTCCTCTTCTCCTGGGTGGCGCTGGTCGGGGTTGTTCGGGCGGAATTCCTTCGCGGGCGGAACTTTGAGTATGTCAACGCGGCGCGGGCGCTCGGTGTGTCGAATCCGGTTATCATGTTCAAGCACCTCCTGCCCAACGCCATGGTGGCGACGCTCACCTTCATGCCTTTCATCCTGAACGGCTCCATCACAACGCTGACTTCTCTGGACTTCCTCGGCTTCGGTTTGCCGCCTGGCTCTCCTTCCCTCGGTGAGCTGCTTGCCCAGGGCAAGAACAACCTGCAGGCGCCGTGGCTCGGCATTTCGGGCTTCATGGTCATCGCCACCATGCTGTCGCTGCTGATCTTTGTCGGCGAGGCGGTACGCGATGCGCTGGATCCGAGGAAGACATTCGCATGAGTGCACCCCTCCTGAAGGTCTCGGACCTGTCCGTTGAGTTCCGTCAGGGTGGCCGGAGTACCACTGCGGTTGACCGGGTCTCCTTTGACATCGAACAGGGAGAGACGGTTGCTCTGGTGGGTGAATCAGGATCGGGCAAGTCGGTGAGCGCCCTGTCCGTCATGCAGCTGCTGCCCTATCCGGCCGCCCACCATCCTTCGGGAAGCATTGTCTTCAACGGCCACGAGTTGATGGGGGCTGCGGACGAGGAGATGCGGGCGATCCGCGGTGACGACATCGCCATGATCTTCCAGGAGCCCATGTCGTCCCTTAATCCGTTGCACCAGGTGGAGCGGCAGATCGGCGAAACCCTGCAGCTTCACCGCGGTATGAGCGAGACCGTGGCACGCGCCCGTGTCATTGAGCTTCTCGATCTGGTCGGCATCCGCGATCCGGAGTCACGACTGGCGAGCTATCCGCACCAGCTCTCCGGCGGCCAGCGACAGCGCGTGATGATCGCCATGGCGCTTGCGAACGAGCCGGACTTGCTGATCGCCGATGAGCCGACGACCGCTCTGGATGTCACCATCCAGGCGCAGATCCTGGAGCTTCTGAAGGAACTGCAGGGCAAGCTCGGCATGGCCATGCTGCTGATTACACATGATCTTGGCATCGTGCGGAAAATGGCCAACCGGGTGAATGTCATGAATGGCGGTGAGATCGTGGAGCACGGGCCGACTGAAAAAATCTTCACTGCGGCCGAACATCCCTACACCCGGCATCTGCTTGCTGCAGAACCGAGCGGGGATCCGCCAAAACCTGATCCTAGCGCCAAGGTCGTAATGGAAGCTGACGACCTCAAGGTCTGGTTCCCGGTGAAACGGGGACTGATGCGTAGGACCGTCGACCACATCAAGGCGGTCGACGGAGTGACGATCAAGGTCCGCGCGGGCCAGACACTTGGGGTTGTGGGCGAATCAGGTTCGGGCAAGACGACACTCGGGCTGGCCATGTTGAGGCTGATCTCGTCTGAGGGACGGATTGCCTATGTCGGCAATGCGATCGACGGGTATCAGTCCGGCGAGATGCGGCCGCTTCGCAGTGATCTGCAGATCGTCTTCCAGGATCCTTTCGGCTCGCTCAGTCCCCGTCTTTCGATCCGCCAGATCGTGGAGGAAGGGCTGCTCGTGCAGGGCAAGGGCATGTCCTACGAAGAGCGCCGTGACCGCGTGGCGAGGTCCCTGAGCGAGGTGGGAATAGACCCTTCCGCCATGGATCGCTATCCGCACGAGTTCTCCGGCGGCCAGCGCCAGCGGATCGCCATTGCGCGCGCCATGGTGCTAGATCCCAAGTTCGTCATGCTGGACGAGCCGACCAGCGCGCTCGACATGTCCGTCCAGGCCCAGATCGTCGACCTGCTGCGCAAGCTCCAGGAAGATCACGGACTGGCCTATCTGTTTATCAGTCACGACCTGAAAGTCGTCCGGGCGCTCGCCAATGAGGTTGCGGTGCTCCGCATGGGCAAGGTTGTGGAGCACGGATCGGCGGAACAGATTTTCGACCGGCCGGAGAGCGACTATACCAAGGCGCTCATGGCGGCAGCATTCGATCTTGAAACCGCTCCTGAAGGCGTGGTCGCGCAGTAAGTCATCTCTATGGCCATTCTCTACGTTCTTGATCGCTACAACGCTTCCGAATGGGCTGACATGATGCGGGTGTCCGCACCAGATCTGGACGTGCGGCTCTGGCCTGGTGAGACAGGCGAAGCTGGCGAAATCGACTACGCTGTTGCCTGGAAACCGCCGCATGGGGAACTGGCCAGGCTTCCGAACCTCAAGGTGATTTTCTCCCTCGGTGCAGGCGTCGATCACATCATGAGCGATCCCGGACTGCCGGACGTGCCGATCGTGCGCGTGGTTGATCCGGATCTGACGAAGCGGATGACCGAGTATGTGGTTCTGCATGTGCTGCTGCGCCACCGCCGTCATGCGCTCTATGCTGCACAGCAGGCGGAAAGACAGTGGATCGAACACAGTCAGCCCGCAGCCGCCGACGTCCGTGTGGGCATCATGGGGCTGGGTGTTTTAGGCCAGGACTCAGCGCTGCGGCTGCGGGATCTTGGTTTCCAGGTTGCGGGCTGGTCGAACAGCCGGAAGGAAATCGAAGGCATCGAGAGCTTCGCGGGTGCTGGAGAACTGGATACATTTCTGGCGCGCACAGACATTCTGGTTTGTCTTCTGCCCCATACGCCGGATACCGAAGGCATGCTCAACTTGTCCCTGACGAAACGACTCGCGGCCGACGGTGCCCTTGGCGGGCCGTTCCTCATCAATGCCGGGCGGGGCGGCGTGCAGAACAGTGACGAAATCCTCCAGGCCCTGGAAGGCGGCGAGCTGAAGGGGGCATCGCTTGATGTGTTCGAGGAAGAACCCTGGCCTCAGGATCATCCACTCTGGAACCATCCGAACCTCTACCTGACGCCCCATGTGGCGGCAGAATCGTCGCCAGCGGCCATCAATGCGTATATTCTCCAGCAGATACGCACCTTTGAGAAGGGTGGAACTCTGGAGAACGTGGTTGACGTCAGCCTTGGATATTGAAGCCGTTGAGGGCAATCCTGTCCTGGTGGAACTGACCAGGGGAGGGATCGTCGAGAGCCGTCATCGCGGCGCGTTCTGCATCGCCCATGCCGACGGCTCAGTGATGTTGAATGGCGGCCATTGTCAGGAGGCCGTTTTCCCGCGTTCCTCGATCAAGGCTTTTCAGGCCCTGGCTGTTATGGAGAGCGGGGCGTTCGATCACTTCGGCTTCAGCGACGAGCAGATTGCGCTGGCCTGTGCCTCCCACGGTGGCCAGGCGAGGCATACGAAGACCGCGCTCGCCATGCTGCAGCGCGCAGAAGTGACGGAAGCTGATCTGGAGTGCGGCGGACACTGGCCGACCTATCAGCGGCGCACCAACGAGATGATCGCGGCAGGAGAGCGGCCGGGTCCCGTCCACAACAATTGTTCGGGCAAGCACGCCGGAATGCTGGCGCTCGCCCGGAAGCTTGGTGTTGAGACGGCGGGGTATGTCCGCGAGGAGCACGCGGTGCAGCAGGCCATGCGCCGGACAATCGAGGAGCTTTGCGAACGGGATCTGAGCCAGGCGGCGGTCGGCATTGACGGGTGTTCCGTTCCCACATGGGCGGTTCCTCTTGACGATCTGGCGCGGGCGTTTGCCCGGTTCGGAGGGCGCCGGACCGGATCGGTGATACGCGATGAAGGATGCGCCCGCATCCTGGCTGCGGTGCGTGCGCACCCGTTTATGGTTGCCGGCACGGGACGGTTCTGCACGGACGTGATGGCGGCCATTCCGCGGCTGTTCGTGAAGACCGGTGCGGAAGGTGTGTTTTGCGGCTGCGTTCCGTCACTGGGCATTGGTTTTGCCCTGAAATGCGAGGACGGCGCGACCCGTGCATCAGAGGCTGCAACTGCCGGGCTGCTTCTTTGTCTGGACACGTGGGGCCCCGCCGAGCAAGAGATTCTGAACAGTCTGGCCCGTCAGTCGCTCCTCAATCGCAACCGGCTGGAAATCGGTGAGATTCGGCCCTCCTCGTTCCTCAAAGGCTTGAATGGCAACATCAGCGCCGCAATATAGGTCGGAAATACCGTTTTCGGGTGAGCCCGGGCCGCCCGGTGGACTCACACTCTTTCCATGGAACTTCGACCGGCAGACACCTACGACTTCAAGCGCGGACAGGGCAGCGTTCTGCTGATCGCCTGCGGCGCGCTTGGCCGCGAGATTGTTCAGCTTATCGAGCTGAACAACTGGCGCCACTTTGACGTCACCTGCCTGCCTGCCAAGTGGCACAACACCCCGGATCTCATCCCGGACGGGGTTCGCGGGAAGATTCGAGAAGCGAAGGGCGCCTACGAGAAGATCTTCGTGCTCTATGCCGATTGCGGGACCGGTGGTCTGCTCGACAAGGTTCTGGAAGAAGAAGGCGGCGTGGAACGGATTGGCGGGCCGCACTGTTATTCCTTCTTTTCGGGCAACGACCTCTTTGCGGCCCGGGAAGATGAAGACATGAGGGCGTTCTTCCTGACTGACTACCTGGCGCAGCATTTCGACAAGCTGATCTGGGAGGGCTTCGGCATAGACCGCCGGCCGGACATGGTGGAGTTTGTGTTCGGAAACTACGAGAAGCTCGTCTATCTCGCCCAGGCGCCAACCGATCGTCTCAAGACCAAGGCCCAGGCGGCGGCGGCCACGCTTGGCCTTGAATATGAGTACCGGGAAACCGGTTACGGAGACCTCGCGACGTTCATGCAATCGGCTCGCGAGAACTGAGAGCCCGCTCAGCTCGTGGGTTTGCGACTACGAAGAGTCGGCTGAACTCCATGAATCATGCTCCCATGCGGCAGCGGGACGCCAATTCGAGCGAGTAACGATCCACCGTTTTCGTTATCACCGGGCATGATCCGGCAATCCGGAGCGGCAGAACGGGCAGTTGAATTAATATTTTGAAATCAGAAAGTTACGACAATCTGACCGCTATCGAGCAAACTGCCCTTGATCCCCAGGTCAAGCCCCGGGGATGACGGATTGGGTTTGGAACGCCCTCCACCTGAAAGCGTGTCCCGCGGCGAGGAGAGGGAGTGACGCATCGGCACCAAGGGGCACTTTGATATCGACCAAAGTTCTAACCGGACAGCATGGCGCAGGCCCGGCAATGACAACGGAGAAGCGCCTTCAATTTGACTTAGTAGGACTGGTGCCAGCCCAGTAACACGCCCGGTGCCGACCTGATCGGTGGGTCCGAAGGGATTCTGCAGCCACTCGCTCAGTAGATGTTGCGCAGGAGGCGTTCCAGATAGTCCAGTTCCAGCTTGCGCCGGCCAGGATCAGAGTAACGGTCCCGCAAGGCCCGCAGGATTTCCCGCGCGCGCGCGGCCGCGGCTTCACCCGGCACCATCTCCTTGCGCGGTCCGCGTTGCTCGCCGGTTGTGGGCGCCGGACGGCCGAGGGGATCGAAGTCATCGTCGTCGTCGTGGCCCTCGTGACGTCCGAAATTGCCCTGGTTGCCAGTGCCCTGACGCATCATTTCCTGGGCCATGGCCTGCATGCCGTCGCGCAGACGGTTCATGGCCTTGCCCTGGCGGCCGAGCGCTTCGCCGCGCTCGCCCTCTCTCAAGGCACCTTCGGCACCGCGCATCTCGCCCTGCGCTTCGCCGAGCGAGTTCGGTGGATTGATGCCCCGGTCACGCAAGGATTCCATCAGTTCGCGCAAGACGTCTCCCAGGCCGCCCTGCTGACGGGCCAGCTGATCGGAGCGTCCGGAACGGCCCTGCTGATCCTGGTACTCTCCGCCCTGCTGCTGGCCGCGTTGGTTCTGCTGACCCTGCTGGCCCTGCTGACCTGGCTGCATGCGGAAGGTCTGGTCCATGAGTTCCTGCTGGCGGCGCATCAGCTCACCGAGCTCCTGCAGAGCGCGTGAATGCGGAGTTTCGCGCTGCGGAGACTGTTGTGCCGTGCCGGGGCGCATGTTCTCCATGATGCGTTCCAGCTCCGACAGAAGCTTCTGGGCGGCCTCGTGCTCGCCGGCGCGCGCCAGCTTTTCGATCTGGTCCATCATCCGCTGCAGGTCGCGGTTCGAAATGACCTGATCGGGACGGGCCCGCTGCTGCTGGTTCCGCCCTTCGCGCATGTTCCGCTGCATCTGCTTGGCCATTTCGCGCATGTAGCGGTTCATCGCCTCACGCATTTTCTGCATGAGTTCGGAGATCTTTTCCGGAGATGCGTTCTCGGAGAGGGCCTTGGCGAGTTCCCGGCGCAGGCGGCGCAGTTCCCGCGCGGCGTCCGACAGGTTTCCGTCTTCGACGGTCAGTGCAATGTTCCAGAGAAGGTCGACCACGTCCCGGTAGGCTTCATCATTCTCCGCCTTGACGAGGAGCTGATGGGAGAGGCGCAGTCCGAGGAAGACGCCCGACTGCTTGATCATGCCTTGAGGATAGATTGTGAAGCCGTCGATGACGCGCGAGACCAGGGCCGCATCGTCCGTATTGCGGATCAGCGCCTTGCGCTGCTCGACGATGGCGCGGGCGAGGGGCTCGGTGAACTCGCGTTCGGGCAGGACGAGGACCTGCGGTGCCCCCTCGTGATCGCTGGCCTGGCCGGCGGCGTCCGTCGCCCGCACGCGCATTTCGACCTTCATTCCTGCCCATGGATGGGCCGCGAGGTCCCGGTAGACCTTGCCCTTGGCGGTTTTCGGATCGACCCTTGGCAGATCAATACCGAAGTCTGGCGCAGGGAACAGCTTTGAGTTCAAAGCGAGGTTCTTGTCGGGATCGGCCTCTTCTGCAAGTTTGAACGAGGCCGTGACCTCGCGGACGCCATAGTCATCTGACGTCTCGTAGGAAAAGCGCAGGCTGCCATCGCCGGAGCGGTCGAGCTCTGAAATCTTGATCTTTGGCTTCTCATCCGGAATCAGGGTGAAGGTCCAGCTTGCAAGCCTGTCCTCCTGTTCGACCACGCTGATTTCAACGGGTCGATCCAGAGTCAGGCGCAGCTCCCGCGCGCCGCGATAGTCTTCACCCTCAGCAGCCGGTGATCCCGTGATCTTGAAGGCCTGTTTGCTGATCTCCGGAGCCTGGCCGTTGCCGCTCGCCTCGATCCGGGCGACGGGGTCAAGCGCGCCGTTCAGCCGGAGCACCAGCTCGCTGCCCGTCGCCACACGGAAATGGCGTGGTGCCTGATCGTCCGCGATGGCGCCGGCAAGCTTGCCGCGAGAGAGGAACAATGGTGCCTTGCCCGTGTACTCCGGTGGCGCGACCCAGGCGTCCAGGAACATGGCGACCTTGGCCTTTGCCGCCGGCGAAACCGCGCGCTCGATGCGGTCCGGCACATCGCCGGCATTGAGCACGAAGAAGGCGCCGATGGCCATGACCAGCGCATAGCGCAGGCCGAACGGATCGAGACCGGCCAGGCCTGACCGTGGCCAGCCGGCCTTGAGCGACGCAATCAGCCGGGCGAGGCGCTCCTTGTGCACCTGCCAGAGGCGGCGGCTGGCGCTTCCCGCCGGCGCCGCGGAAATCTCGTCGCGGTAGGAACTTGCCGGCTGATGCGGCAGGCCGCTTACGCTTTCGATGCGCTTCAGGGCTTCATCGTGGCCCGGCATCCTCAGGGCGAACAGGGGGCGCAATGCGGCGCCGGAGGCGACGAGGAACAGCCCCAACACGGCGAAATGTGCCTCGCGAGGCAGCCATTCCAGAACGCCGGAAATGGCCGCGAGGAAGAAGGTGCCTGCAATGCAAAGCAATGGGAAAACCGCTGACCAGAACCGCTCCCAGAGCAATACCCAGCGGGCACGCCTGATCTTCGCGTCAAGTTGCTGGTCCGGAGACTTTTGAGCGCGTTTGGCTTTCATCACGGCGGAATACTAGCATGATTTGACGCCAGGAGGGCAGGAAAGCCGCGCCGCCGCCTCACTGTTTTGTGACGTGATCTCTCAGGTGGTCTGCCAGTTCGCTACCTGGTCCAGGCCCAGCAGATCCTCAAACGACTGCCGAGGGCGGACCACCGCATACTCATCGCCGTTCACGAGGATTTCGGGTACCAGCGGACGGCTATTATAGGTGCCGGACTGGACCGCGCCGTAGGCCCCGGCAGAAAGAATCGCCAACAGGTCGCCCGCCTTGGCGTCCGGCAGGTCACGGTCCTGGGCCAGGTAGTCTCCACTCTCGCAGACCGGGCCGACCAGGTCGCCCCAGACCGCTGGTTCGGAGCGCAGCGCCTCGTCAACCGGCCAGATGTCATGGAAGGCGTCATAGAGGGTCGGGCGGATGAGATCGTTCATGGCGGCATCGGCGATTAGGAACGTCTTTCCCTCCACCGGCTTGGCAAATATAACTTCGGTGACAAGTATGCCTGCGTTTCCGGCGATCATGCGTCCCGGCTCAAACACCAGCTTGCAGCCGAGATGGCCCACTGCCTTGTCCACCATTGCGGCGTATTCGTCCGGATGGGGCGGGATGTCGTTGGTGCCGCGATAAGGGATGCCGAGGCCGCCGCCCATGTCCAGGTGCTCGATCTGGTGGCCGTCCTCGCGCAGCCGCTCCACAAGCTTCGCCATCAGGGCGTAAGCCTTTGAAAACGGCTGTAGATCCGTGATCTGGCTGCCGATGTGCATGTCAACCCCGGCGATTTTAAGTCCCGGCAGAGAGGCGGCGCGCGCGTAGACCTCGCGGGCGCGATCGTAGGAAATCCCGAACTTGTTGTGCGCAAGGCCCGTGGTGATCTTCTTGTGGGTTCCTGCGTCCACATCCGGATTGACCCGGATCGAGATATTTGCGGTGGCCCCCATGGCCGCGGCAACCTCGGAGAGCTGCTGGAGTTCAGGTTCGGATTCCACGTTGAAGCAGGCAATTCCGGTTTCAAGGGCAAAACCCATCTCCTGCCTGGTCTTGCCCACGCCGGAGAATACGATCCGCTCTGGTGGGATGCCCACGGCAAGAGCCCGGCGCAGTTCGCCCTCCGAAACCACGTCAGCGCCGGCGCCTTCGTCGGCCAGGGTCTTCAGCACCGCCAGGTTGGAGTTGGCCTTGGGGGAGTAGCAGACCATGTGGTCAACGCCGGCGAAAGCCTGGTCGAAGACCCGGAAGTGGCGCTGCAGAGTTGCCGTGGAGTAGCAATAGAAAGGCGTGCCGACATCCTCGGCCAGTTTGGCGAGGCTTACCCCTTCGGCGTGCAGAACACCGTCGCGATAGGCAAAATGGTGCATGGGATCAGTCGGAGGGAAGCGGCGGGTCTATTAGCGGATCGAGGATGAAGGTGTCGTCTTCCTTCTTCTCGTAATCCGGCGGCGGCTCAAGCGGGCCCGAACGACCGCAGGCGCCAAGCGCCAAGGCACCGCACATCAGGCCCAGAATTGCCAGCCGCGTCAGCTGCACTTCACCACTCCCGGCGCGGCTATAAGCGCGCGCCCTCTCGTATGATCAGTCTTCTAGCGCAATTTTTTTGCAGAGTCAGTCCTTTATGACGAAGCCCTGCGCCCTTTTCGGCAATGAACCGGGTCATTCGCTTTCCTGCTTGCCTGCCTTGGAGGAGGATGGGGTATAGATTGGGAGACTTGGCTTCCTGCCTTAATTCGGTGCGCCGCCGCTCCTGCATGGACAATCGCATGATTCCCTTTTCGGTTCTCGACCTTGCCCCTGTTCCGGAGGGTCACGACATTGCTACAGCCCTGGCGAACACTCTTGATCTTGCCGTTCATGCGGAGAAGCTTGGCTTTGCGCGCTATTGGCTGGCCGAGCATCACAACATGCCGGGCATCTCGAGTGCGGCGACATCTGTGCTGATCGGCCAGGTCGCCGCCCGCACGTCAAGGATCCGTGTGGGCTCGGGGGGCGTGATGCTGCCCAACCATGCGCCGCTTGTGATTGCCGAGCAGTTCGGCACGCTCGCGACGCTGTTTCCAGACCGGATCGATCTCGGCATCGGCCGGGCGCCGGGGACCGATATGGCCACGGCCCGGGCTCTGCGGCGCACTCTTGATCAGGGAGACGGTTTTCCGCAGGACGTCATGGAGCTGCTTGGCTATTTCGAGGAGGCCACACCTGAAACGCGTGTCCGGGCGGTGCCCGGAGCGGGAACAGGCGTGCCGGTCTGGATCCTGGGCTCAAGCCTCTACGGGGCACAGCTTGCCGCGCATTTCGGCTTGCCTTACGCCTTCGCCTCCCATTTTGCGCCCGCCGCACTGGAGCACGCGCTTGCGGCCTATCGCGAGACCTTTCAGCCGTCCAGATACCTGGATGCGCCATGCTTCATGCTGGCCATCGGGGTCTTTGCCGCAGGAAGTGACGAAGAAGGCCTCTATCTCAAATCTTCAGCCCAGCAGGCCATGGCCAACCTGCGCAGCGGCCGCCCGGGTCCGCTGCCGCGCCCGGTGAAAGACGTCGCTTCCGTGGTGCCCGCCGACTTTCTCGAGGCGGCCAACCACGCCCTCTCCTGTTCGGCAACCGGTTCGCCGGAATCGGTAAGGTCACAGTTGCTGGCATTGCTGGAACGGTATGAGCCCGACGAAGTCATCCTCGCCGGCCAGATCCACGACCACGACGCAAGGAAGCGCTCGTTCGAGATCGCGGCGAAGGTCTTGGGTGAGGGAGGTTAGTGCCACCTCTGCGCTACCGGGAGACATGGGGGGCGGGCAGGGCGCTTCGAGGTACAGCAGACCTTTTGAGCGGGCCCAGATAGCCCAGGCTTCGGCAAAAGGGGTGGATTCCGGCCAGCTTTGCCTGCACTATCCTTTGCGACCTAGGGAACACAGAGACCCGGGCAGATAAACAATAAAGATTGGGAGAATGGTATGCGACGTTTTCTTGGTGCGATTCTAGCCTTGGGGATGCTGTCCTTCACCGGCCCTACCGCCGCTGAAGAGTGTCCCCGCGGTACGCTGGACAAACAGTACTGTGACCGCAACAATGACCTCGTCGCCGACCTGCCGCTGGATGAAGGCAAGTGGGTCGATCCTTCGACCATCATCTTCTCTTACACACCCGTCGAAGACCCGGCCGTCTATGCCAAAGTCTGGGATGGTTTCATCAATCATATGTCCGAAGTGACGGGAAAGAAGGTGGTGTTCTTCCCCGTCCAGTCCTACGCGGCACAGTATGAGGCCATGCGTTCAGGCAGGTTGCACATCGCCGGCGTGAACACTGGCGGAAACCCGGTTGCGGTTTCCTGCGCCGGCCTCGTGCCGTTCGCCATGATGGCGGCCAAGGACGGCTCGTTCGGGTACGAGATGGAAATCATCGTGCCCGCAGACAGTCCGATCCAGGCGCCTGGCGACCTCAAGGGCAAGACCCTGGCCTTCACTTCGCCGACGTCCAACTCGGGTTTCAAGGCCCCGTCCGCTATCCTGAAGAGCTCGTTCGGCATAGAGGCCGACAAGGACTTCAAGACCACGTTTTCCGGCAAGCATGACAACTCGATCCTTGGGGTCGCCAACAACGACTACGAAGCCGCAGCTGTCGCCAACTCCGTCCTGAAGCGAATGATCCGGCGCAACGCGGTCGATCCGTCCAAGATCCGGTCGGTGTACAAGTCACAGACGTTCCCGACTACAGGCTACGGTCATGCGCACAATCTGCATCCGGCCGTCGCGGCGAAAATCAAGCAGGCTTTCTTCACCTTCCCCTGGGAAGGCTCCGATCTGCAGAAGGAGTTTAAGAAAGAAGGTCGCTTCATCTCGATTCATCACAAGAGCGACTGGGCCGTCATCCGACAGATTGATGCGGCAAACGGCGTGAAGTACGACTGCAAGTGAGGTTGCCCTTCATTTGAAACGATCCCAGCTGCCGGCTCCATTCAGGCCGGCAGCTGTTTTGCTTGGCCGGAAAACTGTTGAGGACGGATCCGGATGCTGCGGCTTGAAGCTCTCCACAAGCGTTATCGAACGGGCGATGAGGCGCTTAAAGGTGTGAACCTGGTGGTTCCGGACGGCCAGGTCATGGCGCTGATCGGTCCTTCAGGCGCCGGCAAGTCCACGCTCATTCGTTGCGTCAACCGATTGGTGGAACCAACTTCCGGCAGGACGGTGCTCAACGAAACTGAGCTGACTGCGCTCTCGCAAGGCCAGCTCCGCTCGGCCCGCCGGCGCATGGGCATGATCTTCCAGGAATATGCGCTGGTGGAGCGTCTCACTGTAATGGAGAACGTATTGTCGGGGCGCCTCGGGTATGTCGGCTTCTGGCAGAGCTGGTTCCGCCGCTTCCCGTCGGAGGACGTTCAGGAGGCCTTCCGGCTGCTCGACCGGGTCGGTCTCAAAGAGATGGTCGACAAGCGGGCCGACGAATTGTCCGGCGGACAGCGCCAGCGGGTCGGCATCGCGCGCGCCTTGATCCAGAACCCTGAGTTGCTTCTTGTGGATGAGCCGACCGCCAGCCTCGATCCCAAGACATCACGCCAGATCATGCGGCTGATCTGCGAGCTCTGCAAAGAGCGCGGCCTGGCAGCAATCATCAACATTCATGACGTGCTGTTGGCTCAGATGTTTGCTGAGCGTGTTGTGGGTCTGCGTCTTGGAGAAATTGTCTACGACGGCCCTCCGGGCGGTTTGACCCCGGAGGTGCTGACCGAGATCTACGGCGAGGAGGACTGGGAGGCCACCATTGAGGCCGTCGACGAAGAAGACGAATCCTCCGATACCCTGGCTGAAAACCTCGGGGCAGCGGAGTAAGGTTCGATGAGCGACACATCGGTCCCCGTCTATCCCCGTACCTGGAAAAAACCTCCGCTGATCTCGAACCCCACGCTTCGTTGGGGGCTCTGGCTGGGCGCCGCCATATACCTGGCACTCGCTCTCGGTACCATGGAAATCAATTGGGGCCGGGTGGCCGAAGGCCTGCCGCGCGGGCAGAAGTTCATCGCCGCGTTCTTCCCACCGGATTTCGTCAGCCGCTGGGACTCGATCGTCGACGGCATTCTGGAAAGCATCTGGATGACTGTGATTGCCACCGTAGCAGGCATCGCTCTCTCCGTGCCTGTCGGCCTCGGCGCCGCCCGCAATCTGGCGCCCACCCCGGTCTATCTGTTCTGCCGGGCCATAGTTGCTGTCTCGCGAACGTTTCCCGAAGTGATCCTGGCCATTTTTGCCGTCAAGCTCTTTGGTTTTGGACCCTTTGCCGGTTTTTTGGCGCTCTCCATCGCGACGGTCGGCTTCTACGCCAAGCTCCTGGCCGAGGATATCGAGGACATGGACCCGGGCCAGGCTGAGGCTGTCAAAGCGACGGGCGCCGGTTGGTTCCAGTGGATCAATTATGCAGTGCAACCCCAGGTAATGCCGCGCATGATCGGGCTTGCCGTCTACCGGCTGGACATCAATTTCAGGGAGTCGGCGGTCGTCGGCATCGTGGGCGGCGGTGGCATTGGTGCCACTCTGCTCACAGCCTTTGACCGCTATGAGTTCGACTCCGCCGCTGCAATTCTGGTCATTATCATCGCGATCGTCATGGCGATGGAATACTCCTCAGGCTACCTGCGCAAGTGGGTGCAGTGATGCCAGTTCTGGGTACAGAAAAAGCCCCTGTCTGGCACCGCCGAACCACGCGCGCCCAGTGGGCGATCTGGGCGGGGTGGCTAATCGCCCTGATGATAGTTGCCTGGTGCTGGAAGCTTATCTCCGACAAGACAATCTGGTTCTTCGTGCTCGATGCGGGCACGCAGGCCGCCGATATGGCCTCACGGATGGTGCCTCCGAAATGGTCCTACATGGATGTGCTCTGGTGGCCGGTCTGGGACACGATCAATATTGCAACGCTCGGGACGGCCCTCGCCATTGCGATGGCTTTTCCGATCGCTTTCCTTGCCGCCCGCAACACGACACCGCATCCGGCGGTCCGGGCATTTGCCCTTCTGGTGATTGTCTCTTCCCGTTCCATCAACTCGTTGATCTGGGCTCTGATGCTGGTGGCGATCATCGGGCCCGGGGTGTTTGCCGGCGTGCTCGCGATCGGCCTCCGCTCAATCGGCTTTTGCGCCAAGCTGCTTTATGAGGCCATTGAGGAGATAGATCCCACGCAGGTGGAAGCAATCGAGGCGACCGGTGCCAGTGGCGGCCAGAAACTCGTCTACGGCGTGATACCACAAATCATGCCGACCTTTGCCGGGATCTCCGTCTTCCGCTGGGACATCAACATACGCGAGTCCACGGTCCTCGGTCTCGTCGGCGCCGGCGGCATCGGATTGCAACTCAATGCCTCGATCTCGGCCCTCGCCTGGACCCAGGTCTCCCTGATTCTCTTAGTCATCCTGGCGACCGTGATCATCAGCGAATGGGTCTCCGCGCGCGTCAGGCACGCAATCATATAGCGCCAAGTCATACAGCTGCCTCATGTGCACCGGAACGGAAGTTGCGGCGGGGTTGTTCGCGCTGAGGAAAAATGCGCTCTCCCGGACGCGCGTCAACTCCACGTCGGACGGGCGATCATGAGCCAGAGGATTGTGAGGATGCTGGCGAAGGCTGGGAAGCCAAGGGTCAGCCAGATGCGGGAGAGGGTATGGTAGCGCGGGGGTAGCGGCTCGCTGCGGTCGGCGGCTTCTTCGGCGAGGTTCCTCAGACGTATCTGGATGCGAACCACGGGCAGCCAGCAGAGGCCGATGAAGAGGTACAGGCCGATTGAGGCGAGTATCCAGAGTTCGGTCAGCTCCCAGCCGACCTCCATGGCCAGAAGGACACCGGTTATCGGCTGGGCGAGCACGGCGGTCGCGGTGAAGATCCAGTCAGCGGTGACCACTGTCGAGGCGGTATGGGCGATAAGCCTCGGATCCCCGGAGCGGTGGGACATGAGCATGAAGAAGGCGATGCCGGCGCCGGTGCCGATCAGAACGGTAGCACCCAGAATATGCAGCCAACGCAGGACAAGGACATATTCCATCAGCGTTCATCCGCCTGGAGCAGCAGCGCCAGGGCGAGCCCGGCGGCCGGGAAGATCTTGACGAACGGGCCAAGCGGGTCGAGCCAGAGTTCCGGTGTCAGGAAGGTGCCCGATGCAACGTATGCGAACGATACAGCTATGGCGCCGAGACAGGCCAGCCGGAAGGTTCTGCGGACAAGCAGGCCAATTCCGATGAGAATGTCGAGCACGCTCCCTCCATGGACCAGGTGGCGGGCGTTGGCGTTGCCAATCTGCTCGGAGATAAGCGCCATTGCCGGTGCGCTGCTGATGAAACCGATGATGCCGGAAGCCAACCAGAAGAGAGCGAGCGTCAAGAGCAGCACCGGCCAGACCAGCTGGAGTCGGGCGAATTGGCGTTCCTGCCGTGTCGAGGGCAGTTCGGAAAGGGTTTCCTCCAGCGACTTCAGCGGTGCTCCGGTTGCTGCCCGCCAGGGGCCGGGATCGCCATCGAGGCTGGACGAGAGCACGCGCAATGCCGTCGAGCGCAAGGCTGAGCGCCATCCCAGCCAACCGGCGATGTCGGCCAACCTTGCAACCGTGAATCCGATCCATGCCGGTACGCGGATCACACTGAGCGGTGCACCAAAACCCAGGTGGGACCGTATGCGCTGGACGATGTGCTCCAGCGATTGAGGGGTCTTTTCAACAAGATCGAAGCTCTGCTTCAGCAAAGTGTCGTCGGAGATTGCGCGGACCACCGCATCTGCAACATCACTCACGTGAACGGTCTGGATTGTCGCGCTCCCCAGCATAATCGGCTGCACCAGCGGAAAGGCCGCGATCGTGCGGAGCAGTGCCGTGCCGCCATAGGCGGTGCTGGCGATGACAAGGCCAGGCTTCAGGATGACCCAGTCGAGGCCGCTGCCTCGCAGGAGCTCGTCGGCCACGGCCTTTGTACGCATGAATTCCGTTTCGGCATCTTCCGTAACGGCGACGGCGGAGATCTGCACAAATCGGTGCACGCCCTGCTGCCCGCAGGCCTGGTACAGCGCGCGCATTGCGTCCAATTGCACGCGGGTAACGTTGTCACGTGCGCCTGACTGCAGCGCACCGGCAGCGTTCACGACGGCGTCGATGTTTTCAAGATGCTGGTGCCAGGAATCAGGCTCGGTCAAAGTGGCCAGATCAGTCCCGATCCAGTCCGCCTCCGGTAGCAGGGCCTTGCCGGTTTCCTTTGATCGGGCCAGCCCAGTAACATGATGTCCCGCACCGAGGAGCGCGCGGGCGGCCTCCAGGCCGATCAGCCCGTAGGCGCCTAGGACAAGGACACGCATCCGAGTTTCGCCTGACAGCTAGGCGTTGCCCAGCCGCACCTTCCAGAATTCCACCTGGGCGCGCACGTTGTCCGGTGCGGTGCCGCCGAAGCTGGTTCTGGAGTTCACCGAGTTCTCTACGCCGAGGACCGAGAACACGTCACTGGTGATATCGGCATGAACCCCTTGCATGTCCTCCAGCGACAGGTCCTCAAGGTCGCAGCCGCGGGCTTCGGCCATTGCCACGATCTCGCCGGTGACGTGGTGGGCTTTGCGGAAGGGCAGGCCGAGAACCCGGACAAGCCAGTCGGCAAGATCAGTGGCGGTGGAGAAACCGGCTGCGGCAGCTGTGCGCATGTTCTCGACATTCGGGGTCATGTCGGCGACCATGCCCGTCATGGCGGCAAGGGCGAGCGAGAGATTGTCGAGGGCGTCGAAGGCCGGTTCCTTGTCCTCCTGCATGTCCTTCGAGTAGGCCAGCGGCAGGCCTTTCATGACGATCGTCAGCGCGGTGAACGCCCCCATGATGCGGCCGACCTTGGCACGGACCAGTTCGGCTGCATCCGGGTTCCGCTTCTGGGGCATGATGGAACTGCCGGTACTGAACTGGTCGGAAAGGGACACGAACTGGAACTGTTTGGAACACCAGTAGACGATTTCCTCGGCAAAACGGGACAGATGTGTGCTGCAGATGGCGGCGGCGGCGAGTGTCTCCAGCACGAAGTCGCGGTCGGAAACCGCGTCAAGTGAATTGCGTGAAGGTCCTGAAAACCCGAGGCTTTTCGCCGTCATCTCCCGGTCTATCGGGAACGACGTGCCTGCCAGCGCTGCGCAGCCGAGGGGACATTCGTTCAGCCGCTTGCGGGCGTCGTCGAATCTGGATTTGTCGCGCTCGAACATTTCTGCATAGGCCAGACAGTGATGGCCAAATGTAACCGGTTGCGCAGATTGCATGTGCGTGAAACCCGGCATGATGGTATCGGCGTTGCTCTCTGCTTTCTCCACAAGTTTGCTCTGGAGATCTCTGATCTGCGAGATCAGGGTGTCGATGACATCGCGCAAATACAGCCGAAAGTCCGTCGCCACCTGATCATTTCTCGAGCGGCCCGTGTGCAGCCTGCCGGCCGGCGCCCCGATGATCTCTGCCAGTCTGGCCTCGACATTCATGTGAATGTCTTCCAGTGCCCGCGAAAAGTTGAACTCGCCGCGATCGATTTCCGATTGGATGAGCTCAAGACCGCGCTTAATTTCGCCGGCATCATGTCCGGAGATCACTCCGGTGCTCGCAAGCATCTCGCAATGGGCGATGGAGCCCGCTATATCCTGGGCGTAGAAGCGGCGGTCGAAATCGATGGACGCATTGATTTCCGCCATGATTTCGCCAGGGCCGGAGGAAAACCGTCCGCCCCACATCCTGTTGGTCATGAGTTCTATTCCGGGCAATCTATGAAAGGTGCATTGGTCGTCACATGGCAGAAGACATCACCAAAAATCAAGGCAGGCACAAGCTTCTTGTCACCGCGGTCGCGGTTGCCGCTGCACTCGCCGCAATCATCTCGGCACTGAACTGGCAAGGCGATGCGCCGGGCACCGCGACGGCCACGAAGACGCAAAGCACCAGCGGCGCTGTTTCTCTTTCAAGAGCTCTCGTCACCGGGCAGATGAAGAACTTTGTGCTGAAGAAAGATCAGCCCGCCATGCCCGGTCTGAAATTCGTGAACGCGGATGCAAAACCGCTCACGCTTGAGGACTGGAAAGGCCGGATTGTGTTGCTGAACCTCTGGGCGACCTGGTGTGCACCCTGCCGTCATGAAATGCCCTCGCTCAACCGCCTGGAGGAAGCCTTGGGCGGCGAGAACTTCGAGGTCGTGGCCCTGAGCGTTGACCGTAAAGGTCTGAAAGCCTCTGCCAAGTTTCTTCAGGAGGTGAACGCGAGTGCTCTGAAACTCTACTCCGACAAGACCAGCGAAGCCTTGCAGCAATTGCAGGTCATCGGCCTGCCCGCAACCATCCTGATCGACCGTCAGGGCCGCGAAATCGGCCGCCTTCTGGGGCCGGCAGAATGGGATGCGCCCGAGGCCAAGGCACTGATCGAAGCGGCGCTAAAGGCCGGCTGAATCTGCTGGACAAATCACCGGCGAAACCCGGACCCTGGCGCAGATGATGCGCCGTACCGTTTTCTTTTCCGTGCTTGCCCTCTGCGTCTGGTCTTCCGCCGGATCTGGCGTTGCCGACGAAGTGCGCCTTGAGCACATGACCTGGGTGGAGGTTCGCGACGCCCTCCAGGCTGGCAAGACGACCGTGATTGTCCCGACGGGCGGCACCGAACAGAACGGGCCTCACATGGTATTGGGGAAGCACAACTTCATCGTGGCCCACACCGCTCATCATGTTGCCGAACGGCTGGGCAATGCGCTTGTTGCCCCTGTTCTTGCCTATGTGCCTGAAGGTGATATCGAAAACCGGCAGGGCCACATGGCTTATCCGGGAACCATCTCCGTTCCCGAGAAGGTGTTCGCCGGCGTGTTGCAGGCCACTGCTGAGAGTTTCAGAGCGCACGGGTTCCGGACAATCGTGTTTCTCGGGGATTCTGGCGGTAATCAACGCGCCCAGGAAGCCGTGGCCGCAAGACTGACCGAAGCCTGGAAGACCTGGATTGGCAGATCGCCCAAGGTTTTCAGCGCGAAACACTATTATTCAGGAAACGGCGGCGATGAACTGCTTGTCGCCGCAGGGGAGACGCCGGGATCGATCGGAACGCATGCTGGTATTCGCGATACATCGGAAATGCTGGCTGTTCATCCTGAAGGTGTCGATCTCTCGCTTGCAGAGACTGGTCCTGGTGAGGGAAGCACAGGCCAACCGGGCCGGGCGTCAGCGGAAAGAGGCCGGGTGCTCCTGGCAGCAAAGATCGAAGCTGCAGTCCGGGAAATCAGGGCGTTTCAAACACGCTGACCAGGACTGTCCCCCACGGCCTGGAAAAGAAAAGGCCGCTCAAAGGAGCGGCCTTTCCGAGGGTCACAGGCCCGCAAAACTACATGGGGATCTGAGGCTGCATGTCGCCAGGGTTGATTCCGGCAACTTCAACCGGTTTCTTCATGGCATCGCGCCTGAAGGGCTCGCCCAGTTCCTGGTTCAGAATGACCTCAATGAACGTGGTCACGCCCTCCTTCTGAGCCTCACAGGCAGCGGCAATCGCGTCCTTGATTTCGTCCTGGGTCTTGACCGTGACACCCTTGAGCCCGCAACCTTCGGCGACCCGGGCATAGGACAGGTTCGGGTCCAACTCGGTGCCGACGAAGTTGTCGTCGAACCAGAGGGTGGTGTTGCGCTTTTCCGCACCCCATTGGTAGTTGCGGAAAATCACCATGGTAATCGCCGGCCATTCGTCGCGCCCGATGGAACTCATCTCGTTCATGGAAATGCCGAAAGCACCGTCACCAGCGAAGCCCACGACAGGTATGTTCGGGTTGCCGATCTTGGCGCCGATGATCGCGGGGAAGCCGTATCCGCAAGGGCCAAACAGGCCTGGAGCCAGGTACTTGCGCCCTTTTTCGAAGGCCGGATAGGCATTTCCGATGGCGCAGTTGTTGCCGATGTCCGATGAAATGATGGCATCTGCCGGGAGGCTGTCCTGAAGAGCGCGCCAGGCCATGCGCGGGCTCAGGAGATCGGCGTCCTTGGCGCGGGCTCTTTCGTTCCAGGTCGTTCCCGGATCGTCATCCTCATGGTCCATGCCAGCAAGGGCCTGGCGCCATGCCGACTTGGTCTGGTGCACCAGTTGCTTGCGCTCTTCGCGGCCAGCATCGCCGGCGCTGGCGGAGAGCTGAGCCAGGATCTGTTCGGCGACCATCTTGGCATCGCCTTCAATGCCGACCGCGACCTTCTTGGTCAGCCCGATACGGTCAGCGTTGATGTCGACCTGGATGATCTTGGCGTCCCTGGGCCAGTAGTCGATGCCGTATCCGGGGAGGGTGGAGAAGGGGTTCAGGCGCGTTCCCAGAGCGAGAACAACGTCAGCCTTGGCAATTAGTTCCATGGCTGCCTTCGAGCCGTTATAGCCCAGCGGTCCGCAGGACAGCGGGTGGCTGCCGGGGAACGCGTCGTTGTGCTGATAGTTGCAGCAGACCGGCGCGGTCAGCCGTTCGGCAAGATCTTTCGAAGCTTCGATAGCGTTACCCAGCACTACGCCTGCGCCATTGAGGATTACAGGGAACTTTGCCTCGGACAGAAGCTTCGCCGCCTGCGAAATAGCGTTCTTTCCGCCGGAGGGACGCTCGAACCTGACGATCTGGGGCAGTTCGATGTCGACAACTTGAGTCCAGTAGTCGCGCGGAATGTTCATTTGCGCAGGTGCCGAACCGCGCCAAGCCTTCATGATGACCCGATTAAGGACTTCGGCTACGCGTGTCGGATCGCGCAGTTCCTCCTGATAGCAGACCATGTCCTTGAACAGGTTCATCTGTTCCACTTCCTGAAAACCGCCCTGACCGATGGTCTTGTTGGCCGCCTGCGGTGAGACCAGCAGCATCGGCGTATGGTTCCAGTAGGCGGTCTTGATCGGAGTGACGAAGCCAGTCACGCCTGGACCGTTCTGCGCGATCGCCATGGACATCTTGCCAGTGGAGCGGGTGTATCCGTCGCCGATAAGGGCGGCATTGGTCTCGTGCGCACAGTCCCAGAACGTGATCCCGGCCTTCGGAAACAGATCGGACACCGGCATCATGGCGGAACCGATAATGCCAAACGCGTGTTCGATTCCATGCATTTGCAGGACCTTTACAAAGGCCTCTTCAGTCGTCATTTTCATCTTTGTTCTTCCTCTGCAAGGTTGGGCGGTGCGATCAAGAATGCCGCATGTGCGGGTGTGTCGGGAACTGTACGGGCGCGGGGCATGGGCCAAGCCGGGCCAGCTTCGGTCACCAGATGTAAGGTATCAGCGGCGCCATTTGTAGGCACAGGTCTGGCTCCAACACGAGTCCAGCGGGACGTCGAGAGAGGCTGGTCTATGACGACGAAATACCGTTGCTCACGGTCTGGCATCTGGTCAACCCCAGGACGTTCTCAACCCTCTGCATCGATGCCCGGTCGGGGATGAAGATCCGCAACAGCACGATGCCCTGGTCAGTGTTTGATCTGATGATAATGCCTTCACCACGCCTCTGCGGAGCGTCTTCGGAGACATCGGTCTGTTCGGAGTTCTTGACGATCAGTGCCGAGAACTGGTTGGTGCCGACCTGTTTGTCATTGATCGTGTACAGGTTCCGGCCCTCAAGATTGAAAATGCTGACTGACCAGTAGAATCCAGGAAGAGGGGCGGTGATGGAGACCGGCTGAGATGTGATGTCAAACGGGCAGAGGGCGACGGCCAGATCAGGAGATATGCCCTTCAGGTCGAACGTCCCACGCTTTGCCTGATCCAGCAATGTCAGCTGGTTTGCGTTCAAAGTCGATGTCAGGTTTTGCAATGTTCTTTCGCGCTCCATGCGCGGCATTACAACCGCTGTAGCAATATGAGCTGCAGACGCGAGTAGTAGTGTCGTAATTCCCCAAAACAGTAGCTTTTTCATCTGCAGTTTATCTGTTTAATGACAGGAAGCTTTGCCCTGGCAGGGTCTTCTATGATTTCCCGGTCAGGATTGAACATTGAGAGGGTAAGAATAAAGTTTGCATCGTCCACTGAGATCGGGAGCCAATTGCCTGGGCTGGCCGTTGCGGAAACCTCCACTCTGAAATTTCCGTTCCTCAGGCGCACAATGTTGTCACGGCTGAATGAGGTTCGCCTGGATGCAACGGTGAACGGCTCGCCGGTCGGGCGCGAGGCGGTGAGGCTCCATGCGCGCGACGGGACGGGCGGAGAAGAAAGGAGATACCTGCAGCCGGTGTTGAGCTCGACACCGGCCTCGTCCGCGCTGGCTTTGAATGTCATTTCTTCAAAACCGCTCAGAGGTAACTCACCTCGCAACGCAAAGTGCGCCTTGGTATAGGGGTCGGCGTCGTGGAGCCCGGCCTTGCTCCACAGGGTCCATCCAGAGTTGCGTATCGTCAGGGGCCCAACATCACCCGCGATTATCCAATGCGCGGAGAAGTAACCGAGCGCGCTGCCGATGCCTAGAAAGATCAGGACTTTGATGAATGGCGTCATGGAAGCGCTGCGATGCCGGGGCTAACGACTGTCCAGCCTGTCTTGCTGTTGACGTCGCGCGCGGGCGCGCCGCCGTCGGACCCGCTCGTCGCGTGCCTTGCGACGTGTCTCGACGGTCACGGTTCTGACGTTGATGTTCGTCTTTCGCTGTTGCTGACCGAAGAGCGAAAAGATGTCACGAACGGCGTTTGCCACACCACCCTGATTTCTCCTGGAGTCCGGCGGCGTCACGACTTCGACAAATGAACCGTCTCCCTGCTGAGCAGGCAGGGACGCAATGGGTATCTCGACGTCGTTGTCGCCTGTGTATCTTGCATACCTGCCGTCCAGAGGAATGCCGGCCAGCGGCGCTGCGACCTGCGTCTCAAGGGCTTTCTGCATCACCTCTTTCCAAGTCATGGCCGGCAGGTTGCCGCCTGTCAGACGGTTTGTCGGTTTGAAATCATCGTTGCCGTACCAGACGCCGGTGACATAATGGGCGGTGAAGCCGACAAACCAGGCGTCACGATATCCTTGCGTCGTTCCGGTCTTTCCGCCCTGGGGCGTAAACCCGAGAATGGACCTGCGCCCGGTTCCGCGCATCACCACCTGGTTCAGCATGTAATTCAGGTCGGCAACCTTGCCCGGGCTCACAACCTGTTCTGTATCGCGCTCATTTTTCGTCCGGCTGTACAGCAGGTCGCCGTTCGGGCGTCTTATCTCGAGCACTGCATAGGGCTTCGTCAGCTTGCCGCCATTGGCGAACGTGCCGTAGGCACCGGTGATGTCCATCACGGTGACTTCGTTTGTTCCCAGCGGCATTGAGGGGTTGGCGCGGAGCTGCGCTTCAAGCCCGACCAGCTTTGCGCTGTCGATGATCTTCTTTCTGCCGATTGCCTGAGCGATATGAACGGGAACCGTGTTTATCGAATGCTGCAATGCGGTTGTCAGGGTGACCCGTCCGCGATAGCGCCGGTTGTAGTTCTTCGGCGACCAGCCGCGGATGGTGATCGGAGCATCGTGAACGCGCGTCTGCGGGCGCATGCCCTCGCGCAGAGCTGCCAGGTAAACGAAAGGCTTAAAGGAAGACCCGGGCTGGCGCAGAGCTTCCGTCGCGCGGTTGAACTGGCTGTTCTCATAGTCCCGGCCGCCGACGATTGCCTTCACTTCGCCGTCAGGAGTCATGGTGACCAGCGCCGCCTGCGTCACCCGCTTCGCCTTGCCGTGGTTGTCCAGCATCTTGTTGACCACTTCTTGCGCGTGACGCTGCAGCGCCTGGTCGATCGTTGTCTGGACTTCGATCACATACTCCCCGGAAAGTCCCTGTTCCTTCAGGGTTTGCAGGGTTTCTTCGTAGGCCCAGTCGAGATAGTAGTCGGGACTGTAGTATCCCGGCGGTGTTGCGACATTTGCCGGTTCGCGCCGCGCGGCGAACAATTCGCCTTGACTGATGAAGCCTGTGTCGAGCATGCGGTAGAGCACGACATTCGCGCGTGAGCGCGCGGCTTCCAGATTGACGTGCGGCGCGTATTTGCTCGGCGCCTTGAACAGTCCGGCAAGCATGGCCGCTTCGGCCAGATTGACGTCACGGACGGATTTGCCGAAATAAAACTGCGCCGCAGCTTCAACACCATAGGTGCCGCCGCCCATATAGGATCGGTCGAGGTAGAGTTTGAGAATTTCCTCCTTGCTCAGACGTGCTTCGATCCAGAGCGCAAGAAACGCCTCGTGGATTTTCCGCCTTAGCGACCGCTCTGGGCTCAGGAACAGGTTCTTGGCAAGCTGCTGGGTCAGGGTCGACCCGCCCTGGACCACGCCGCTGGCCTGGGCGTTGGCGAGGGCGGCGCGGGCGGTGCCCTGAAT
>JBCCEL010000010.1:0-38803 GCA_039030315.1 Pseudomonadota bacterium | reverse complement strand
AATATGAATGGGCCGTCGTGTGCGGCGGGATGGCGCTCCAAGAAAACGCCGTCAGCTGCATGACACGGCTGTGCGGTTCGTATAGTGCTAATGAGATGCGGCAGGCTGGGTGCGTCCGGCTGTATCGTATCAAGAGAATTATAGCCGCGACCAATGGCTGGCAACGCGGCGTAGGGCCAGGAGAGGAGACCATCTTGATGTTCAGCAATCCATTCGTGGAGCTTTCCGCGAGCATCTCCCCGGACGTTATGCAGGCCTACGTTATCATTATGTTCCTGTGCGTCGTCGGGGGAACTTTGTTCGATGTGGTGCACAAGGGCAGCGCCAAGTACTTCTTCGAGAACGCCCGCAGGGCGAGGGAAAAGGGGTCGAAGCAGCTTGGTGGCGGCGACATGGCGGGAATTGCGGTCAAGACGGTCGCCGAAGACGTCCTGACGTCCGCCGAGTTCTGCAACCCCAACCGCCGCATAGCCCACTTACTGGGCATGTACGGTTTTGTATTCTTCGTTCTGGCCACCGTCGTCATGGTGTTCTCCCTGCCAGGCTCGGCCTCCGGCTTCTGGTCCTTCCTCTGGCATCTGGGCGCGCTCATGGTCTGTGTCGGCGGTTTCTGGTTCTGGTTCTTCATCCGGGTGGATGTGGCCTCTGAAGGCAACCCGTGGCATCGGATTGTCCGGGCTGACCTTTTCATCCTTTCGCTGGTGGCGACGACAACGTCCGGCTTGCTCTGGTCGTTTCTGCAGTCCGCAGGCGCCACCGTTCTGAGCGCGCTCTTCCTCATCCTGTTCATCGCGGCCAGCACGGTGCTGTTCGGCGGGGTGATCTGGTCGAAATTCGCCCACATGTTCTTCAAGCCTGCAGCCGCGTTTCAGAAGCGGGTTGCCGTTGCGGACGGTTCGCTTGATAATCTCCCGCGTCCGGCCGATCGTACAATGTCCGAAGATAGCGACCGGCACTCAATGGAACTTCTGAAGGATGCCCCTTTGAACATGGGTCTCGGGATCAAGCGCGAAGCACCACATCACTACTAAACGCAGATCGTACAAGAATTCAGGGAATTGAGAGGGAAACCGAAATGCCGACCTTTGTTTACATGACGCGCTGCGACGGTTGCGGTCACTGCGTCGACATTTGTCCGTCGGACATCATGCACATCGATCCGACCTACCGGCGCGCCTATAATATCGAACCGGACATGTGCTGGGAGTGTTATTCCTGCGTCAAGGCGTGCCCGCAAAACGCGATCGACGCACGCGGGTATGCGGACTTTGCGCCACTCGGGCACAGTGTGCGGGTGCGCCGCGAGGAAGAGAAGGGCACGATCTCCTGGCGCATCAAGTTCCGTGACGGAACGGAAAAGAACTTCCTTTCGCCCATCACCACCAAACCCTGGGGCACCTGTATTCCGCAGCTGAAGGAAGTCCCTGGTCCGAGCGATGATATGAGGGACAGTCAGCTGCTCTACAATGAACCCAAGTACGTCCGTATGGATGATGGCGGCCTGCACACCCTGGAGTCCAACGGGCTCAAGATGAAGAAGGGGGTGTACTACTGATGGCTGCCAAAACCGTCGTAGAAGACAATATTGACGTTCTCGTCGTTGGTGCGGGCCTTGGCGGCACTGGCGCGGCCTGGGAGGCCCGCTTCTGGGGCCAGAACAAGAAGATCGTCATTGCCGAGAAGGCCAATATCGACCGCTCGGGTGCCGTCGCGCAGGGGCTCTATGCCATCAACTGCTATATGGGCACCCGCTGGGGCGAGAACAATCCGGAAGACCACGTCCGCTATGCCCGTATCGACCTGATGGGCATGGTGCGCGAGGATCTCCTCTTCGACATGGCGCGGCACGTGGATTCCACGGTGCACCAGTTCGAAGAATGGGGCCTGCCGATCATGAAGAACCCGAACACCGGGACCTACCTTCGCGAAGGCCGCTGGCAGATCATGATCCACGGCGAGAGCTACAAGCCTATCGTGGCGGAAGCTGCCAAGAAGTCCGCCGACAAGGTCTACAACCGTATCTGCGTGACCCACCTCCTGATGGACGATGCCAAGGACAACCGGGTCGCCGGCGCGGTGGGCTTCAACGTGCGCACCGGCAACTATCACGTCTTCAAGGCGAAAGCGGTGATTGTGGCCGCAGGCGGCGCATCCAACATCTTCAAGCCGCGGTCGGTGGGTGAAGGTGCCGGCCGCGTCTGGTACGCGCCGTGGTCGTCCGGTTCCGCCTACGGTCTGATGATCAATGCCGGCGCCAAGATGACCCAGATGGAGAACCGGATCGTTCTGGCCCGCTTCAAGGACGGTTATGGCCCGGTGGGCGCCTACTTCCTGCATCTGAAGACCTACACCCAGAACGGCATGGGCGAGGAGTACGAGTCCAAGTGGTTCCCGTCTCTCCAGAAGATGGTGGGCAAGGAGTACCTGGATCCAGAGGTTTCGCACCGGACACACCGGCCGATCCCGACTTGCCTCAGAAACCATGCGATGATCTCCGAAATGAATGCCGGTCGTGGCCCAATTCACATGGTCACCATGCACGCCTTTCAGGACCCGCATCTGGAAGAGGTGGGCTGGGAGAACTTCCTCGGCATGACCGTTGGCCAGGCCGTGCTCTGGGCCGCGACGGATGTGGACCCGAAGAACGAGAACCCGGAGCTGACCACGTCGGAACCGTATGTCATGGGCTCCCACGCGACGGGCGCCGGCGGCTGGGCCAGCGGACCCGAAGACGTCTCGCCGCCGGAATATTTCTGGGGCTACAACCGTATGATGTCCATTGAGGGCCTGTTCGGTGCCGGCGACGCCGTCGGCGGGACGCCGCACGCCTTCTCGTCCGGTTCGTTCACCGAAGGCCGTCTAGCCGCCAAGGCTGCGTGCAAGTACATTGATGACGGCAAGGCGGAAGGCATCAAGATCTCCGAGGCCCAGATCGCGGGCCGCAAGGAAGAGATCTTCAAGCCCATGGAGCGCTACAAGATCTACCGCAACGAGATCGTGGCCGGCACGGTGAGCCCGAGCTACATCCATCCCAAGCAAGGGCTCGACCGTCTGCAGAAGCTGATGGACGAGTATTGCGGCGGGGTGACCGTCAGCTACATGACCAACGAAAAGCTCCTGAACATCGGCCTGAAGAAGCTGGCGATCATGGAAGAGGACCTTGAATGCCTGGCGGCCAAGGACCTGCATGAACTGCTCCGGGCCTGGGAGCTGAAGCACCGGCACCGGACGGCCGAATGCGTGACCCAGCACACCTTGTTCCGCAAGGAGACCAGATGGCCGGGCTATTACTACCGAGGCGACTACATGAAGCTGGACGACGATAACTGGCACGTCCTCACCGTGTCCCGCCGCGACCCGAACACCGGCGAGTACACCATGGAGAAGGCGCCTTGCTATCACCTGGTCGATGAGGCGGAGGCTGACGCCAAGCCGACAGCGAAAGCGAAAGCCAAGGCGAAGTCCAAAACCAAAGAAAAGGCGCTGGCAGCCAGCTAACTCAAGATTCCCGCAGCCGCTCGGCAGGCCGCGGAAACCAAAGGTATCCTTCTGGGGGTCAGCATGGGAAATGCTGATCCCCAGAAGCTTTTTGACCCGCGCCGGTGTTTTGTCAGGACAAAGAAACTGCAATGAAGATCATTGAACAGAGTGATGACGAAATTCTCGCTGTTGCGACACCCATGTGGGTCGATCTCATCAAGCATTCCAATCAGGGTAACTACGGTGATTTCGTCAAGGGTTTCTCCAACTCGCTGACGATGGCTCTGAACGAGGTGGAGGTCGGACGGCAGTTTGCGACCAGCGAGCTGACCAGAAACCTGTCTGAGGATTTTGACTATCTCGGGATCATCCGCAGAGGCGAACACGTGACGGTGCTTTTCCGCCAGCGCAGCTTGAAGCGGGAAGGGGAATGGCTGGGCCGTCTCGTGCTGGGCTATGAGGACGAAGAGGTGAAGATCTTCGGCGCCTCGATCTTCTGAGCTGCCATGAGTGAACTCATTGCAGACGACAAGCTTGTTGAACTCACCTATCAGGTGACGGACAGGAAGACCGGCCAGGTTCTCTCAACCGTCGATTTTCCTCTGGGTTATGTCCATGGCCAGAACGATATTCTGGCGCCCCAGGTCCTCAAGCAACTGGAGGGCAAGACGGTTGGCGACATCATCGAAGTGCCGATCGACTGCAACCAGATTTTCGGGCCGAGGGACGAGTCGCTCGTCTTCACGGACAGTATCGAAAACGTTCCGGAAGAGTACCGGGAAATCGGAACCACGATCACCATGGAGAACGACAAGGGCGAGACCCGCACGTTCATCGTGACGCGCATGGATGATCAGACGCTGACCGTTGATGCCAACAATCCGCTGTGCGGGCGGGATGTGATCTTCAAGCTGCAGATCCTGACGGTGCGTGATGCCACTGAAGAGGAGATCGAAGGCGGCGGGCCCGAGCGGCCCGAGAGCGACGTTGAGGGCGCGCGGAAAGTCCCGCTTTAGCGATCGGCGGCCTATGCCCACACACCCTTCGCCGGTGAGAGGACCTGTGAAATCGGGCGTTTGCTGGCTGTTGTCTTACGGACGCTTCGGCGTCTCGTATTCGGCTTCCTTCTGGAAGGGCTCCCAGATGGTTTCATAGCCGACGAAGCCTTTTTCGTTCGGCTCCATCTGCCGGGTCTTGAAATAACGGGCCTGGCCCTCGGGAACTTTGGTAACCGGCTTCTGATCGCCCATGACGCACCTTTGCTTCGAAAAATTCTCCGGGCCAGCAAGTGCCTGATCTGTAAGTAAATCCGGCGAAACGCAATGAGCCCTTCCGCAAACGAATATACAGCCTTGAGCCGGTTGAAGAAAGGTTTTCCTGAAGCATTATCCGCCCGCAATGGGGGATTTCAAAGCCATTCGGTACGGTGGCGCTTCGGCGAATTCACTCGTTACACTTTGCCTCATGGATTGCGGTCCCGCGCCCGCTAAAACAATCCGGATACCCAAGGGAGGAACGTCATGGCCAATCTCATCGCGCCGCATGGCAGTGCGGCGCTCACACCGCTGTTTGTGGAGGATGATTCCCAACGAGCAGCTCTGAGCCGGCAGGCTGAGAGTATGAAGTCAGTTCTGGTGTCGTCAGCCGCCGCGGCAAACGCCGTCATGCTTGGAGCCGGCTACTTCACGCCGTTGCAGGGCTACATGACGAGGGCAGACGCGTTGTCGGTTGCCAGAGAAATGAAGACCGGCTCAGGGCTGTTCTGGCCCACTCCGGTGCTCAATCTCGTCGAGAATGCCGACGGTATCAGTTCTGGTGATCAGATTGCCCTGAAAGACCCCAACGTTGACGGCAATCCTGTTGTGGCCGTCATGACAGTCGAAGGGATCGAGGAATTCTCCGCCGCCGAGATGGCCGAGATGACCGAAGCTGTCTACCGTACCGATGATCCGGCGCATCCGGGCGTCGCGGCGTTCAACGGGCAGGGCAGGTTGGCGTTGTCCGGCCCGGTCCAGGTGCTGAACTTCTCCTATTTTGCCGGTGAGTTCCCGGAAACCTTCCGTACCGCCGGTGAGATCCGTGCGGAAATCGAGGCGAACGGCTGGCGGAAGGTCGTGGCCTTTCAGACCCGCAACCCGATGCACCGCGCGCACGAGGAACTCTGCCGCATGGCCATGGAGCGGCTGGAGGCGGACGGCCTGGTCATCCACATGCTGCTCGGTAAGCTCAAGGCCGGCGACATTCCGGCGGATGTGCGTGACGCCTGCATCCGCAAGATGGTCGAGATCTACTTTCCGCCGAACTCGGCCATCATTTCAGGTTATGGTTTCGACATGCTCTATGCGGGGCCGCGCGAGGCGCTGCTGCACGCGATCTTCCGCCAGAACATGGGCGCAACCCATCTTATCGTCGGCCGGGACCATGCCGGCGTCGGCGACTATTACGGCCCCTTCGATGCCCAGACGATCTTTGACGAGATCCCGTCCGATGCACTGAAGATCGACATTTTCCGCGCCGACCACACGGCCTGGTCCAAGAAACTGAACAAGGTCACCATGATGAACGAGGCGCCGGACCATACCAAGGATGACTTCATCTTGCTGTCCGGAACCGCCGTTCGCGAGATGTTGGGCGAGGGCAAGGCTCCGCCGCCGGAGTTCTCACGTCCGGAAGTGGCGGAAATCCTGATAAGCCATTACCGCACCGGTTAGAACGTACGCTTACGATTGCGGGGCCTGCTGGGGCCCAGGCCCGGGACAGGCAGCCGCACGCGCACGCAGGCGCCGCCCACCGGCAGGAGGCCCGGCGGACAGCGCCTGGCCTTGATACGCACGCAGCGCTTGCCGCGGCGGACTTTGCCACGAGGGCAGGGGCGGACAACCCGTATGCAGCGCTTACCTTTGCGGACTGTCCCGCGTGGACAGCGGCGCCCGACCTGCACGCATTTCTTGCCTTTTCGCACGGTACCGCGCGGGCACTTGCGCAGGACACGCTTGCAGCGCTTGCCGACTTTCCTGGTTCCGGGCGGGCATTGCTTGCCAACCCGGACGCAGCGTGTGCCGCGCTTTACCGTTCCGGGACGGCACTTTCTCTCGGCGCGTGATCTGGTTCGCTTGTGGACTCGCTTGGGCTGTTTCGGAACCGCTTTCGCCCTGGGTTTCTTGAGCGGGACCGACTTGGCTCTGGGCTTCTTGAGTGGAACCGGTGCCTGCAGAGATGCGACAGCTGAAAGGCAGTCCGTGACGATGCTGCCCGGAAGCTGCGCGGTGGACAGAATCCGTGTCTGATCCGTCAGGAAAGGCACCGCATCGCGCAGTCTGGCGCCTTGCAGGAGTGCCCGGCTTAACCGCCGTGCACTTACCAGGCGGCCGTCGCGCCCGAGGGCCGCAGCCTCGCACCGGTTGGTGAGGTCCAGGCACTGGCGGTTCAGGTCGCAGAACTCCACCGCGCCGTCCAGCAACACCACGAGGGCATCGCCCAGCTCATTGACGAAGAGGTCGAACATCGTGCCGCGCACGCCGATGACCCCGGCAGGTAGATTGATGCGGTAGCTTTCGCTCTTCTGTTTGCCGGTGATGAAGCGGAAGGCGCCCTTGGCGATGTTGATCGTCACCTCGCCGGTCTCCGCCTTTCCGGCGTAGACGAATTTGTCGAGGACCAGCGAGGCGTTCTCGCTCATCGCAAGATAGGTTTCATCGAGAAACTGGAACTGGGCGGAACTCTTGCTCTCCGTGATGATCCGCTGATCCCGGAACACGCGGTCTCCGCGGGAAACGTCTACGGTATCGGAGCCGATGATGCCGGATACGGAATTGTTGATGCGTACCGCATCGCCGATACGTGCGTTCTGAGCCTGGGCGTGGACCGCCCAGAACATAGCGAAGACGACAAGCGGAAGCCTGCGGAGAACTTGTGAGATGACCATTGATCGGCGCGTCCTGATCGCTAACCGCCCCTCTCGCCTCGGGGGATTTCGCGTTCGGTTATCCGCACCATACACAGACAAGATGAACAGAGGCTGTCAAAACTCGCTATACTTGCGCGCGTTGCCGCGGGCCTTGTCGACTGGATACTTGTCACGGTTCTGCTCGATCTTGGCATGGGCCGCGGCGACAAGATCAATACCGGCCCGCTCGGCGATCAGCAGCAGATAGAGCAGAACGTCGGCACATTCCTCTTTTGCGCGTGCTGTAAATCTCTCATCTCCGATCAGCGCCTCGATTTCGTCTTCGCTCTTCCACTGGGTCAGCTCGAGCAGCTCGGAAGCCTCCAGATTGAGAGACAGGATCAGATTCTTGAGGGAATGAAATTGGCGCCAATCGCGCTCGTCCCGGAACGCGATGAGTTTGTCGGTCAGTTCTTCAAGATCGGCAGATTGCATTGGATGCCACCCTTCGCCACACCATGCCGGAAGTTTGGTCCCGGTTCAAAATGAGGCCGTCGTAATCCACAAATTCCGGGGATCGAAGATGGCGTGGTCCGGCGTGATTTGCTAAGCGCGTCATCATGTTGATCGCGCATCTGTCAGACAGTCACATTTCCCTTGGCGGCCCCACAGATCAGGAGCGTCTGACCGTGCTGGACGCCTGTGTTGCAGCCATCAACGATCTTGAGAGTCCCCCTGATCTTGTCGTCCATACCGGTGACGTGGTGCATAATGGGACAGCGGCGGAGTATGCAGCTGCGTCGGGAATCCTGGGTAAGTTGAAAGCGCCGCTGCGCGTGATCCCGGGAAACAAGGATACGCGCTCAGGGCTGCGTCAGGCGTTCGAGAAAGCCTCCGGGCCTCGCGAATGCGATGGCTTTGTCCAGTTTGCCGAGGACTTCGAAAGGATCCGGTGCATCTTTCTCGACACCAAGAGCGACACCAGCAACAAGGGCATCATGTGTGCAGACAGGATTGCGCATTTTGAGCAGAGCGCTGCGCACTCCGGCCTTGCGACGCTGGTATTCATGCATCATCCGCCCTTCGATGTCTGGACGGCGCCCGAACCGTTTCAGTTCGAGGAGCGATGCAATGCCGATCAGGTCTTCGCTACTCTGGAGAAGCACAGCGCCCGAACCATGCTTGTCGCCGGGCATATCCACCGCCCGTGGGCTGAGAGGCGCGGCGAGATCGAGCTGCGCTCGGTGACGGCCCTGGCCCGGGATCTGCGTAAGGGCGAGGAACTCGCAGAGATGGCCAGCGAGGGGTTCTACGTCCTCTACCGCATTGAGGCCGGCGGGGATATCACGTCCGAGCTTCGGCGGCTGCAGGTTCCGGGCTGAGCACCTCCAGCACACCGGCGCCCACGATGAGGATGCCACCAATCCATTCCTGAGCGGTAAGGAGCTCGCCCGCCAGTACCGGTGCGCTGATTGCGGCCACCAGAACTTCCGACATCATAAGGATACCGACGCGGCCTGGCGAAAGGTGCTGGGTGCACCAGATGATGATGTAGAGCGTCGGCAGGAAGATCAGGATCGAGAAAGCCGCAGCTACGGGCGTGGCGGCAAGCCATGCGCTCCATTCAGGGACGGCCAAGGGGCCTTCCGACAGGGGCCAGATCAGGACCAGGGCCAGCACGAAGGATATGAAAAAGATGCAGGCGCTGGTGTCGGCCGGCGGCAGGTCGTCCCGCAGCCTGCTGTAGGCAGCGCCAGCGCCCCAGAAGATACCAGCCGCGAAACCCATGACGTCGCCGATGTTCAGGGAACCGCCGGCAGACCCTTTCGCCGACAACATGAGAAAGAGGCCGGCGAAGCCGATCACGATGGCTGCCCAACGCTGCCATATCACCCGTTCGCTCAACAGGACTATGGCGAAAAGCGTCGACCACACCGGCGTCATGTAGAACAGAAGGGTCGCCCGCATGATCGAGGTGTAGACCAGCCCGAGCATGTAGAAGATCAGGCCAGCGGACATCAGGGCGCTGAGGATCGCCAGGCTGCGAAAGTTCTCGCTGATCGACTTTCGGCGGGCAATGGCGACGGGAAGGAAGAAAAGCAGGGGAAACAGATTGATGACCACAACGGTCCAGGGGCCGCTCAGACCCTGGGCGTCGATCTCCCTCAGCGGCAGCCAGAAAAGCCCCCAGATCGAGGCGGACAGAAAGGCCACGCCGCTGGCCAGCAGGTTGCCCCGCCGCCCGGTGCCGAGTGGGCCGTAGTTTGCCGTCATCGCGATGCGCTCAGGCCACGCGATATCGGGTGCCCGGTGCCGGCGGGTCTTCGGGCTGGCCGGCAAAGCACTGGGCCATGGCCATCCACCGCTCCGCGTTTTCCCCGGTGGCGACGAGCGAGGTGTCGGCGATGTTCCGCACTTGCGTGACAACCTGGCAGAATTCCACTGCCGAGCCCTCAAGGCGATGTCTGTCATCCGGATCGTTCCATTCCCAGATGGCCCCGGAGGGTGCGGTCAGCTTGAGGTAGGGAGCAGGCTGTGGAACCTCCCGCTTGCGGTTGATGAAGGTCCAGCCGTAAGCGGTCACGCCGAGATGGGCTATGTTCCTGACGCGGTCGTGCTCCGGGCGTTCCGCACCGAGGATATCGAAGATCTCCTGGCCGTGTGCCCACACCTCCATTTGCCGCGCGCTGATGAAACTGCGCGCACTCATCTCAGGTCCTGCCCATTTCAGCCGGGCTTTGGGATCTGCGGCCGAGAAGTTTTCCGCAACCAGCTTCGAAGTCTCGTACCAGGCATCAAAGAGCGCCCGGCCCCCAAGGTCGCCAAGCCAGTCATACTGAATTTCGACCAGGCTGCGTCCTCCGTCCATGCCCTGACGGATCGGCTCGAAGAACGTTTGAAAATGATCTCCGCCCGACAATGAGAGATTGGCCGCGTGATTGAACAGGTGAAGGTGTCCGATCACATCCTGGATCGTCCATGCCTTGAACTGGGTGACGGTCGCAAAGGCCTGTTCGCTGAGGGGGTCAAGGATGGCTGCCAGAGCAAGGCTCTCCTGCCAGAAATCTTCCGCCTGCTGCATTGAATTGCCGTTTCCGCTGTGCTTGGCTTGCTGTGATAGCGGAAAGAAGGGCGATGCGTCACCCTCCTCCGGTCACCTGTCGGGAGAACAGATCATGGCAAGAAAGAAGCCCGAAGGTGCGCTCGCCACAGTCAGTTCCACGGGCGGCTATGTCGATCCCCAGAAGGTCTATGATGACTGGTCGCGGACGTACGATGCGGATCTCCTCGACGAATATGGTTATGTAGCGCCGCAGATTGCCGCAGATGAGTTTGTTCGCCAGGTTCCGGACAAGAGCGCGACCCTTATCGATATGGGATGTGGTACCGGCCTCGCTGGCGCGGAGTTGCGCAAACGCGGATACTCCAGGATCGACGGCGCAGACATTTCGTCCGGTATGCTCTCCCAGGCCAGGCAGCTTGGGATCTATCGTCAACTCTTCAAGGCGGATCTGACCAGACGGTTTGCTTTGCCCGATGCCAGCTACGATGCCGTTATCAGCGTCGGTGCGTTCGGGAACGGTCACCTGAAAGCGGACGCGCTGCCGGGGTTCGTCCGGCTGGTCAGGCCGGGTGGACATGTCGTGGTCTATCTCAACGCGGTACCGTTTCTGGCTGAAGGGTACGAGAGGAGCCTGCGGGAGTTTGAACAGGCGGGCGCACTGCGCGTGCATTCCATCGAAGCGTCCAACTATATGGATGCGCTTGACCGGCCAGGCCGCCTCCTCGTGGTCTCGCGGGCGGGCTAAGACTCTGTTTACCAAGCCTGTTTTGAGGGTATTGCGTAGGCAGTTCGTTTACCAGTTTGCCCCACACTGCTCAGGATCGGAACAAATTCGCGCGACGGCGGGGCGATGCAGAACCAAGGACGGCCAATTCAGCAGACGCCCATGCCCATGGCGCAAGGCGTCGCGGCACAGCACCCGGCGCATCCGGTCCAGCCGCAACACCCGCAGGCTGTTCCTCAACAACCTGCAGCCCAGCCGCAACCTGCCTTGAACACCCAGCCTCCGCAGCAAGCGCCTCTGCCACAGGTCCAACCAGTGGCCGCGCCAGCAGCAGCCCCGATGCAGGAGCTTCCCATGACGCCTGCTCCGATTCCGCAGACGGCACCGCAAGCGATGCCGTCACAGATGCCCGGTACTCCGCAGCCGCTTCAACAAGTTCAGGCCCCGGTGCCGCAGCAGCCCATGATGCCTCAGCCAGTACCCCAGCAGGCCCAGGCGCCGCTGCAGTCAGTGGCGCCGGTCCCGGCTCCGCAAGCCGGATCGGGTGACGGCCGTGCATCGCCGCGCAAGCGGGCGCTGAAGGCGGGAATCGTGTCGTACAATGGGGGCAACATCACCTTTCCCTGCGTGGTCAGAGACATCTCGGATACGGGCGCGCGCATCAAGACGGACAAGGACCGCCATCCGCCGGATACCTTCCGGCTGCTGATCGAGCTGGACGGGCTTGAAGCCGATTGCGAGGTGGTGTGGCGCGATGGCCAGCAGATCGGCGTCCGCTTCATCGGGCAGCCGCAGCTGGGAAGCCCCAAGCGGACACAGGTGATCTATCCCTCCGAGGTTCGTCAGAACAAGATGGTCCGCCGGAAGCCGGTTGGTACGGTCGGCTGATCTGTCCGCGCCTTTCGGGACAGATTTTTTCACTTGCTCTGATCGACATTGCGAACTCAGTCTAGCGGCGATGATTCCGTATTCGGCAAGGTTGAGCCAATGGCCAGTGCAGTTCCGCAGATTTCCAACCTGATCGATCTTGACCGCTATCCGCTTCATCAGCCGGATTCGCCGCGCTGCCAGGATCTCATTGACGAGTGCAGGAAGTACTTGCGGACGGATGGATGCATGGTGCTGCCCGGATTTGTCCGGCCCGATGCGGTCGCGGAACTGATCGGGGAAGCGGACCGGGTGGCTCCTGAGGCGCACCGTTCGTTCAATGACACGAATGTCTACTTTTCCAAGGACGACGAGAGCCTGCCACGCTCGCATCCGCGCCGCCGGTTCTATCGCCGGTCCAATGCGTTTGTCCCAGCCGATAACTTCGGAACGGATTCGCCGCTAAGAGCGGTTTATGAGTGGCCTCACTTCATGCCCTTCATTCGCGAAGCGCTTGAGGAGCCGCATGACCGCTTCTATCGTTACGCCGATCCCCTGGCGGATGTGATCATTAACGTGGTCGAGGCAGGCGGTGGCTTTCCCTGGCATTTCGACACCAACAACTACACGGTCACGCTGTCAATCCAGAGCGGAGACAGCGGAGGTGAATTCGAATATTGCCCGGCCTTGCGCACGGCCGAGGACGAAAACATTGGGGGCGTCACTGCGGTGCTCGATGGCGAGCGGGGACCGGTCAAGAGTCTGAAGCTCGGAGATGGAGATCTGCAGATCTTCCGTGGCCGCTATGCGCTTCACCGGGTGACGGCGGTAGAAGGCGCACGTACCCGCTATGTCGGGATATTCTCCTTCGCGGACGAGCCGGGGATGGTCGCACGGGTCGAGCGCTGCAGGCAGCTTTATGGGCGCGTCCTCCCAGTCCATCTGGAGCGGGAGAGGGCAGTCCGTAACGACCGGCTCTCCGACTGAATCTAGCCGGCGTAGATTTCCCCCAGGCGCACGGGGAACCGCTTCCTGATTTCTGTTTCGATCTCGCGCGGGATATGGTCCGGCCTTGGCCCCTCCAGGATTTCCCGTGTTCGCTCGCGCGCCTCGGCGAGGATGTCCTTTTCGTCCTTCACTGCCCATTCCTGCGGGGTCGTGCGGTCACCGAGCGCCGGATAGTAATAGTCCGACTGCATGCGGGCGAGGGTCTGGTCGTGGCCGAGGAAGTGGCCCGGGCCGCCAACGCAGACCTCGCGGATGGTTTCCAGTGACAAGGTCTCCTCGGTCACTTCAATGCCGCGCGTTGCCCGCATGACGGCGCCGATCAGGTCGTTGTCAAGCACGAAACTTTCAAGCGAACAGGCGAGGAGGGACCCGTACATGCCTGCGGCCTCATAAATGAGGTTGGCGCCGGCAAGCGCACTCATCAGTTCGGTATAGCCTTTCTCGTAGCCCGCCTGGAAATCAGGCAGCTTGCTGTCGGTCATGCCCGCCGAGACAGCGCAGGGAATGTCGTAGTGCTGGGCCATCTGGGCACAGGCCGCCATGAGCAGACCCTGCTCCGCGCTGCCGCCGGACATGGCGCCTGTGCGCAGGTCCGAGACGAAGGGCAGGGCACCGAACAGGGCGGGATGGCCAGGGGAGAGCAGGTTGAGATAGGTGAGGCCCGCCAGAACCTCAGCTGTTTGCAAGGCCACTGCGCCCGCCAGGGCCGCCGGGCTCGTGGCGCCTGCCTGGCCGGCAGAAACGAGCTTCAGCGGAACACCGGTTTCCGAGGCGATTTCGATCACATCGAGCGCATCTTCGGCAAACTTCAACGGGGGAACGATGAAGCAGGTGGAGACACAAAGGAAGGGCCTTGCGCGGAATGCATCTTCTCCGCCGGCAAGAAGATGCATCATCTCGACGGCCTCACGCATGTGGCTCCCGGCGGTGAAGCTCGTGCCCACATGCTTGGCGGTGCCGGCAAGGCAGCCATAGGCGGTGTTGAAATCCATCTCCCTTGGATCGGTGAGATCGCGCGCGACGACCGTGCGTTGGAACATATGGATGTTGGGCAGCGCTTCGGCCAGGCGAGCCATGTTGTAGAGATCCGTCAGGGTGCTGTCGCGCACCTTGAGGGTTTCGCTGTCGACAATGTGGACGGCGGCGCCGGATGTGCCGAGATGCACGCGGGTGCTCGAAGGGTCGATATCGTGGGCCGGATCCTGGGCATAGAGCGGGAAACCGCGCCCGGCGACACGGATGGCATCTTCCACCACATGGGCCGGAAAGAGCAGGCGGCCATCATCTGTCAGGCTGCCGCCGACGGCCCTGACCGTCTCAATGCACCTGGGCGTGGCGGATCTCAGGCCGATCTCCTCCAGGATGCGAAGCGCGGTTTCGTGGACCTGTTCGACCTCGCGTCCTGTCAGCGGGCGATAGCTGCCGCCCTTGACGCCGGGCCAGATCGCGGCGGTCGGGCCCTTTCCTGCACCGTCTTTGCGGGCAACACGGCGGGCCGAGCGGCCACCGGACCGGCGGGGAGCCGTTTCGCTCATCGAATGTCTCCGAAAGGTTCCAGAACTGTGTTGATGTCGTTTGCCTGGTCCCAGCGCATCAGTGCGTCGAGAACGCGGGACGGGGTCTTGGGCGCCGCAGTCTCAAACTTGCGGCGTATGTCCGTATCGGACATCGGGTTCTGCGGTGCACCGGTGGGATAGGCGCAACTGGCTGTCTGGTGATCGTGGTTTTTGAGGATGACCGTCAGCCTGTCAGGCTGCTCCGGATCGTAGTTCATCTGAGGCCGTGCCGGGGCATGTGGAACCACTTCCACTTTTTCGATCAGCGCCAGCAGATCTGGCCGGCAACGGGCCTCTTCTTCCAGATCGGACAGGGACAGTCCGCCGCGGAGCAACGCCGTGGCCACGCAAAACGGAATGCTGAAGAGGGCTTCGGAGCGGGTTTGGGGTCTGTCATAGGGCAGGATTGCGGCGTGGAAGTCGGGAAGTTCCGCCCTTACCTGGACGATATCTGACGGATCGATGCGGCCGGACAGTTCCCGGCCACAGTCAACAAGACGGTGGGTGTAGCCGCAACTGGGGTACGGCTTCTGGACAATGCCCCAATCCTGCAGTGCGGTGCCGCGGCAGTCCGCGATCGCCCGGTCAAGCTTGGCGAGATCGCCGCTTGCCATCAGGCCCGCAAAGCCCGTTTCACCATCCAGTGCACCTGGCTGTCCGGTCATGCCCTGTTCGGCGAGCTGGGCCGCCATCAGGCCGTCGCGGGCGGGAAAACCTGCCTGGAGCGGCTTGGCACCGCTGCCGAACTGGCAGGTGTAGCCGGAGGCCTGGGTGATCGCGAGGGACATGGCATGGGCCGTCTGTTCCGGTAAAAGCCGGAGAAGCCTGGCGCAGGCCGCGGCGGCGCCAATAACGCCCAGTGTTGCGGTTGAATGCCAGCCCTTGTTGTAGTGCTCGTAGTTCAGCCCCTTGCCCAGGCAGACGATGACCTCGAAGCCGGTCGCATAGGCCCGGGCAAGATCGCCACCGCTTGCCCCGCGCTCAGCCGCGAGCGCCCAGAGGGCCGGAAACATGACCACACTCGGGTGCGTATTGCCGGGTTCCTCCCAGTCGTCGAACTCGAAGGCATGCCCGGCAATTGCATTGCACAAGGCGGCAAACGGAGCGGGCAGTTTCACGCCTGCACCGAAGACAGGTGCTGTGCCCTGATAGGTTTGCAAGGCGGCGCGTGTCTTCCGGGAGAAGGGATGGCTCGCGCCTGCGAGGACGCAGGCCATCAGATCTGTTCCGGCACTGCGCACACGATCTGCGGCAGTTCCCTCCGGAACTTCAATGGATGCACATATATCTGCGATGCGGGCGAGCCGCGTCTGCGTTCCGGCGGCCTCAGTGCTTGCGGCTTTCTGCAGCATGGCTTCCGGCTCGGCTCCGCCGGTGCAGTTTCTTCAATACCATCAGACTTCCAGCTATCGCGCGGTTTGGAAAGATGCAAAAACCTCATCAACGATAAGAATGAGGCAAATGGCACGATGACCACCCTTGAATTTTCCCTGAAATCCGGCGGGACGACGGAGAGCCGGAGCTGTACGGTCAGCCGCGCAATCATCGCCGGCTGGACCGGACGCAACAAGGACGCGATGGAGGAGCATATCGCCGAACTGGAAGAGCTGGGTGTGAAACGCCCGGCCCGTACACCGATGTTTTACCGGGTGTCCGTCGACCGCCTGGCGATCACCCGTGGAATCGAGGTGCTCGGATCTGCATCAAGCGGTGAGGCGGAGTTCTTCCTTCTGAGTCTTGACGGGGAGATCTGGATCGGAGCGGGGTCGGACCATACCGACCGGGAAGCTGAAGCGGTGGGCGTCACGCTTTCAAAGCAGATGTGCGAGAAGGTTCTGGCCGGCGAACTCTGGCGGTTGTCGGAGGTTGCAAATCATTGGGACGAGCTGAAGCTCACGGCGCATGCGGTGATCGATGGCGAACGTGTGCTCTATCAGGACGGGTCGGTCTCGACCATGCTTTCGCCGGATGATCTCATCCGGCTTTATGCTGGCGAGGAAACCTCAGATGGCGGCTTCAGATCCGGTGACCTCATGATGTCCGGCACGGTCCCGGCGATCGGCGGGGTGAGAGCCGGCTCCCGCTTTGAGTTCGAGCTGACGGACCCCATTCTTGGCCGCTCGATTTCGTGGGCCTATGACGTCACTGAGTTGCCCGATCTCGGCTGAAACGTACTTCAGCGTTCTTCATAGAAATGGGTTTCGAGCAGGACGCAGCCGCCCACTGACTTGAACGGGCCGTGATAGACGCCGGGTGGGCGGCAGGCATAGGCGTTCGGTGCAAAGACCTCGCCGCCTTCGCCGTTCTCGTCATTGCCGACGATGAAGTCGCCGGACACGAGGTAGACGTCCTCCCAGTAGTCATGGATGAAGGGCGCGGTCGTGTACGCGCCCGGCGCGAAGCGAAGCAGCCGCGTGCGGTGTCCGGTCGCAGCGTCCTCGTCAAGCGCACCTGCGAGAATCTTCTGTTCGATGCCTTCGGGATAGCCGGGCGGCGTGTGCCAACCGTTGCCGTCCATGTCTACGGGGTGGAACTCCTTGTGTTCCTTGTTGATCGCCATCCTTCCGTCTTCCTATTCGGCCGCCGCCGGTTTCTCGCGGGGCAGTTCGTCTTCCAGCTCGTAGCTGTCGAGCACATTGTCGACCATCCCGGTGCAGCGTTCCCAGTCGAAGGTGCGGAAGCTGTGGCCCTTGGTGACGAAGCCTGCCCCTGCGTAGAACATCTCGTACTGGGTATGCCGGGAGGCAAATTCCGAGCCCACCGCGTCCCAGGCAAGCTTGTAGAACTTCACCTTGTCTTCGGCGCCAGCGGCGGGTGAGCACTGGGTCTCGTTGATCATCTGCCGAAGCTCCGGATTGGCGAAATCCTCCACAGAAGAAGGCAGCATGATCATGCCGCCACCAGCCAGTTCCCTGAGCGATGCGTTGACCTTGGCATAGAGCTGCTGGGTCAAAACCTGGGCCGCATACAAGGTGTGGCGGTCGGGGACGAAGTATTCGCCGCGCTGCTGGCCCTTTACCTCCATGGCATGGACCATCGCGTCTACCATGGCGCATTCGGCCGCCAGCTGGCCGAGGCTTTCGCGTACCTGGGGAAAGTTCGTAGTACCGTTTGTGTCGGCGATCTTCCGGGCGAGCCCGAGCAGGAAACGCATCTTCACCATCAGCCGGATCTGCGCCTGATAGTTCTGGTAGACATGTGCCGGGGTGGCGTGGAACTGCTTCTGGCACATCTCCACGCTCTGGTTGACGAACACCCTGTCCCAGGGAACCTTGACGTCTTCGAAGTAAAGCACCGCGTCGTTTTCGTCGAAGCGGCTGGAAAGCGGATAGTCGAACGGGCTGCCGGCATGCTCTTCGTATGACTTCCGGGACAGGATCTTCAGTCCTGCAGCATTCATCGGCACAGCGCAGGATACCGCATAGCGCTCATCGCCGGGCTGCAATGGCTGAATGCAGGTGACGAACACCTCGTTGGCCATGATGCCGCCGGTGGCCAGCATCTTTGCGCCACGCAGGGTGATGCCGCTGCTGTCTTCATCGACAACCCCCGCAGTAAGGAACTGGTTTTCCTGCTCATGTGCGGGCTTCGAGCGGTCGGCCTGCGGATTGATGATGACGTAGGTGAGATAGAGTTCGTTGTCCCGGGCATAGCGGTAGTAGGCGGACAAGGCGTCTGCGCGCGCTGGATCGTACGCTTTGAAGACCTCGCGGCCCATGTGCATGCCGGAAATGCAGGAGGCGACATGGTCGGGTGCGCGGCCCATGAAGCCGGCGTGCTGCTCTCCCCAGGCCTCCAGGGCCCGGCGGCGCTCTACGAGTTCATCGAAGCTCGACGGAAGCTGCCAGATGCGGTTTGCCCGCTGGCCGGTCTCCGGTACCTCGAAGGTCATGAGGTCCAGATTTTCAGGCGTGCTCTGAAAATCATAGAGGTTCCCGACAGTTGCCACGGCGTTGCGGAAGGCGGCATGGCTGGTCACATCTTTGGCCAGCCTGCCATTCAGATAGACTTTGCGGCCATCTTTCAAGGATTCGATGTGCTGCTTGCCTGTTTTCACCCCACCCTCCATCCAAGCGATGTGTGTGAACCGGCGCGATCCTAACCGGAAGCTAGCGCAGGTGAAAGGGTGGGCTCCTCAGGCCGTGCTCAGGCAACTGCGGCGAAGCTCCGATCGAAACCGTCCGCCACCGCATCGACATCTTCCATGGAAAGGCACAGCGGCGGGCACATGCGGATGACCGATCTGTGGGGACCTGACTTGGATGCAATCAGGCCGGCTTTCCGGGTCTCCTCGAAGACGGCCGCCGTGGTTTCAGGGTCCGGCTCCTTCGTGCGGCGGTCCTTCACCATCTCGATGGCGAGCATCAGCCCTTTGCCGCGGACGTCGCCGATCACATCATATTTTTGCTGCAGATCGACAAGCCGCGCTTTGAGGGCGGCACCGACCGTTTTGGCATTTTCCTGCAGACGGTCGTCCCGCATGACCTTGAGAACCGCCCGGCCGGCGGCGGTTGCAACGGGATTTGCACCGTAGGTGTGGAACAGGAATTTGTCGGCCATGGGTTCGGCGACCTCGCGCCTGGCAACCACGGCACCGAGCGGAATGCCGTTGCCGATGCCCTTTGCCATGATCACTATGTCGGGAACCACGCCATGGGCTTCGAAGGACCAGAAGTGATCTCCGGTGCGGCCCACTCCGGCCTGAACCTCGTCAATGATGCCCAGCCCGCCAGCGGCGCGCACGCGTTCAAATGCGCCGGATATGTATCCTTCCGGAATGGGAACGATCCCGCCATATCCCTGGACTGGCTCAATGATCATCCCGGCCACGCGCCCGCTGGTGGAGGCGTGTATGGCCCGGTCGACCTCATCCAGATAGGGCTCGATACCTTCACCAAAGATGCCTCGGTACTGATTGGGTTCCGGCACGAACGAAACGCCGCCGAGTTGCGGGACATTGTGCCTGAAACCGTTGATGCCCGTCATGGCCTGAGCGCCGAATGTTGCGCCGTGATAGCTGGTGCGCAGGGACAGGAAATCGATGTTGCCGGTGTAGCCCCGCGCCATCAGCAGGGCGAGATCTGCCGCCTCGGCACCGCTGTTCGTGAAGTGCACCACCCAGTCGTGACCGGCGGGCATGGTCTGCGCAAGCTCCTCGGCATAGTGCGCCGGGACGGGGTGGTAGAACATGGTGGTGCAGTGCGTGAGCTTGCCGGCCTGTTCCCGGACGGCCTCTACCACGGCCGGATGGGCATGGCCCACCGAGATGCAGAGGTTCATGCCAAGCAGATCAATGTAGCGGTTTTGCTTTTCGTCCCAGAGGTACTGGTAAGTGCCGCGTTCGAAGATCTGGGGCGTCTCATAAGGCACGAACTTGCGCTGCGACGCGGCGTAGAATCTGTCGCGCCGGCTGACGATGGCCTCGGTCGACCAGTCTGTGGACAATTGGTCCGAAAGTGTTCCGCCGCGATCGTTCATGCTTGTGCCCACCTCTACTTGGAGGTTGCAGGTTAAGCACAATCATGCGCGTCCGCGCAGCGGAAAATTTCAACTTCCGAAGAGGGGAAAGGCCATCAGCCCGCAAGGGCTTCAGGGGTCTGTATGGCCGCCGGAAGCGTAAGGGAGGCCTGAATGGCCTGCTGTGCCGGATAGCAAACCTCGAGCTCCCCGCCGATGAACCTGGCAAGGGCCTGGGCAAGCTGAAGACTGAGGTGGGTCTCAGCGAAGACCGAGCCATCAGTACCTTCAGCGCTTTCCGTTTCGCCGGCCGCGTCGCCGGCCGTACCGTTTTTCGGTGCTGCGGCTAGCCCTCCCAGAACCTGTATTGTCGCCTGACCGCCTCTCACCGCGCTGGCGATGGTGATCTGGCAGCCCGGTTCGACCACGTTGAGCGCATGGGCCAGGACGCGCTTGATGATCTCCCGCAGCCGGCGTTCGTTCGCGATGGCATGAAGATTATCCGCTTCGGGCCGGCATACAATCATCACTCCGGACTTGGCAGCCTTTTCCTTCAGCAGTTTTGCCGTGCGCTCCATGATCGGACTGATCTCAAGAGGCTGCACGTTGAAGTCGATCTGCTGGGTCTCGATCTGGATAAGGTCCAGCGCGTCGTTGACAATGTTCAGTAGCTGAGCCGAGCTTTCACGAATGGTCTCGGCATACTCAACGGTTTCGCGGTCGCCTGCCTGGGCACTTCGCTTGTCAGCGAGAAGCTCGGAAAACCCAACGACCGTGTTGAGAGGCTCGCGGAGCTGCCATTTGATGCCTTCGAGCAAGCGGCTCTTTGCCTGATTTGTGGCGTCCGCATCCTGCTTGGCGATCGCCGTGGCGTCCGCCTGGGCACGCATCTCGCGGTCCGCCTGGATCTTGCGTTCTGCTTTCTCCAGGGTGTGGAGAAGAAAGTCCGGTTGCACCGGTTTGGTAAGATAATCGAATGCCCCGGCACGCAGAGCCTCGACGACGGCGGTCTGGGACGTGTCGCCAGTGACGATGATGGCCACCAGATCCGGCCGTGCGCCTTTCAGTGCGGTCAGAAGCTCTGTTCCGCCAACGCCGCCGCGCAGGTGCCGGTCTATGAGCGCGATGTCAAAGCGTGTACCGGCCGACTGGTTGAGCGCACTCATCGCGCTGCCCGCCCGGATGATCGGGTAGCCGGCTTGCTCGAGAATTGCCGTGAAGAGGGTGATTGTCCGGTCGTCATCATCGACGATCAGGACAGTGGGTTTTACTGCAGAGCCGTCAGCCGGCGTGTGCACGAACGGATCGATAGCATCTGCGTGTCTCATGGTGTTCCGGGTTCTCTGAAATTCGCCAAACTCCGTGACCTTGCCCCACACTCCCTTAAGGGCGGGTAAAGCCGGAGAGTGCTTCAGCCAAAAAGCATGACTTTAGTCAACGGCAGACAGACCGGAACAAATCCACCAGATGGAGTCCGCACGAGGAACCTTCGTCGCGGCCGGGGTCGTAGCCCGCGAGTGAAATTCCGGCCAGGTGCCGGGATGTGAGAAGCGGTCCCAGAACGGCGCCCAGTTCCTCCCAATCGAGGCCGCCGGGAAGCAATGACCCTGTGGCTGGGAACACCATTTCGTCCATGACGTCCAGATCCAGATGAACCCAGAAGTGCCCGGGCGACTGAGCGAGTAGCTTTTCCGTTGCCTGGCCGACCGAGGCTGCTCCTTGGGTGCGGATCTGTTCGTTTGTGAACTCCCGGATGGGGGGCTGAAAATCAGTACGAACAAGGGTGCCGCTCTGTTCGGTCTCCTCGTGATCGCGTACACCGATCAGGGAGATGTGGTCGCTCTTGAGAATCGGACCGGGGCCAAGCAATGCAGTCCAGACCTGTGGTCCGCGACCCAACAGGGCGGCCAGTGCCATTGAGGCCGCGTGTCCAGTAGGGGACGTTTCGCCATCATGAAGGCTGGAATGGGCATTCACGTACACCAGCCCAATCTGCCCGAGCGCAGCGGCGGCGCCCGCAACTGCGCCCACGGCCAGAGCGCTGCAGCCGCCACACAGGAATGGCATTTTCCCGTTCTGGACAAGCTGCGACGTGCGGCGTTCGAGCACCAACGTTGCCTCGATCACGCCCTCCAGAGCGTTCAGGCCGCTGTCGCTGTCGCGGCGGCGGCCGGTGATCAGCGTATCAAGGTCGCCGACATCAATGGCATCTATGGCGGTCGCAAGTCCGAGGTCCCGTAGCGCGGAAGGCGCCTGGTCAAACCGGCCCTGCTGACCGCTGCTGTCGGCCGGCACTCCTGCAAAAGTGAACTGCCGCATGACGTTCTCCGATTGGATAACATTCTTCTGACACAGATTTGCGTTGATGGGGAAGGGGGCGGTGGTACTGCTCTGGGTACGGACAACTGTACGAATTTCGGAGGAAGGTCATCATGGGATGGTTTGCAGATTTCACGATGGGAAGCCTTGAGATCCTCTCGCTGACATTCGTCTTCGTCATCGGCTTGGTGGCCGCTGTTTCGGTCGTGCTGTTCTTCATCGATGTAAATCAGACCGAGGACGCCATCCGGAAGAACTATCCGGTCATCGGGCGGTTCCGGTACATCTTTTCCCAGCTTGGAGAGTTCTTCCGGCAATACTTCTTCGCCATGGACCGCGAGGAGATGCCATTTAACCGGGCCGAGCGGGAATGGGTCTACAAGTCGTCGGAAGGGGTGGACAATACGACGGCCTTCGGCTCGACGCGGAACCTCGCGCCGGTGGGGACGCCGATATTCATCAACTGCCCGTTTCCGCCACTGGAGGAGGAGGCTGAAGAGGTTCCGCCCGTAATCATCGGGCCCCACGCGCGCGAGCCCTATGCGGCCAGTTCCATCATCAATGTCTCTGGCATGAGCTACGGCGCGCTGTCCCGTCCAGCGGTTCGGGCGCTTTCCAAGGGGGCGAAGCTTGCCGGCTGCTGGATGAACACCGGCGAAGGCGGGCTTTCGCCGCACCATCTGGAAGGTGGATGCGATATCGTCTTTCAAATCGGAACGGCCAAGTACGGGGTTCGCGAAGAAGACGGTGGCCTGAGTGATGAAAAGCTCAAGCAGGTTGCCGGTTACCCGGAAGTGAAGATGATTGAGGTCAAACTCAGCCAAGGGGCAAAGCCGGGAAAGGGTGGCATATTGCCGGCGGAGAAAGTGTCCAGAGAGATTTCCGAGATTCGCGGGATCCGGCAGAACGAAGCATCGATTTCGCCAAACCGTCATCCGGAAATCGATTCCATCGGCGATCTGCTGGACTTCATCTCCCATGTTCGCGAAGTCGGTGGATTGCCTGTAGGCTTTAAAGCTGTGATTGGTGCTTATGGCTGGCTCGACCAGCTATGCGCGGAAATCAAGACACGCGGGGAAGAGCACGCTCCGGATTTCATCACGATCGATTCAGGGGACGGGGGTACGGGTGCAGCACCCATGCCCCTGATGGACAATTGCGGTTTGCCGGTGAAGGAATCCCTGCCGATGGTGGTCGATATCCTGGTAAAGCACGGGCTGAGAGAGCGGATCAGGGTCATCTGTTCCGGCAAACTGATTACCCCTGCGGAAGTTGCATGGGCCTATTGCGCCGGGACTGATTTCGTGGTCAGCGCCCGCGGTTTCATGTTCTCGCTGGGCTGCATCCAGGCGATGAAGTGCAACAAGAACACCTGCCCGACCGGCATCACGACCCATGACCGCCGTCTGCAGAAGGGGCTTGATCCGGAAGAGAAATCTGCGCGGGTCTATAACTTCGTCAAGAAGATCCGTTACGGCGTGGGGATCATCTCCCACTCCTGCGGTGTCCGCCACCCCAGAGCGCTCAAGCGATACCACGTACGGATTGTGCAGTCGGATGGAAAATCCGTGCCTCTCGACATGCTGCACCCACCGCAGCAGGAAGCGGCCTAGAGCCCCAGCGCGGTCTTTGCCGCGGTGGACCAGCCGACCAGGACCACACCATCGGCCTCGATCACAGGGCGCTTGATAAGTGTGGGGTGCGCACTCATGAGCGCAAGGGCCTCAGTTTCGCCAACGTCCCTGCGCTCACCATCTGAAAGCCCGCGCCAGGTGGTGGATCTGGTGTTGAGGAGCGCCTGCCATCCGGCTGCATCGGCCCAGGTGCTTAGCTGCTGAGGCGGGACTCCGTCGGCCCGGACGTCCACGTACTCATACTCAATACCGGCGGATTCCAGTTCCTTTCTGGCCTTGCGGCAGGTGTCGCAGGTTTTCAACCCGAAGAGCGTGACGGTCATTGTTCGAGGAGCCCTCCGGACTTCAAAGACAGGGTGTCGTCCCGGAATGCTGCGCTGGCTGTCATGGTGCGATCCGTGAAGGCGTTGAAAAGCTTCTGAAGTTCGGCCTTGTCCACATCCCGGGTGATGAACACGAGCCGCGAACGGCGGTCATCATCAGGCCAGGCCTCCAGCTGCACCGGTGGATGGAACACGTGCTGCACGCCGTGAATGATGAATGGGCGCTCCTGGTCCTCCTCGATCTTCACAATGCCCTTCACGCGCAACAGGTTGGGGCCGTGGTAGGAGCGAAGCAACTCCAGGAAGAGATCAAAAGAGGTGGCGCCTATCGGCTGATCCGAGGCGATGCAGAACGCCTTGATGTGATCATCGTGGCGGTTGATGTCGTGGTGATGGTGGCCATGGTCGTGCTTGTCGACCGCTTCATCCGCGAGCCAGCGGCTGACGTCGGGGGATTTCGTGGCAGGATCATAGAGCCCGGCGCTGAACAGGTTTTCAGGGGTGACCTCGCCGGACAGTGTATCGAGAATTCGGGCTGCCGGTGCGAGCTTCCGCAGCCGGACGACCAGGGAGCCAAGCTTGTCTTCTCCATCGGCTCCCGACAGAAGATCTGTCTTGGAAAGCACCAGACGGTCCGCAACGGCGACCTGCTTAACCGATTCTGCATGGGTGTCGAGTGTCGTCTCGCCGTTCACCGCGTCGACCAGTGTTATCACGGATTCAAGCCGGTACCGGGCGACCAGCCAGGGATGGTTCATGATGGTATGGAGGATCGGCGCCGGATCTGCCAAGCCGGTGGTTTCGATCATCACCCGCTCGAAATGTTTCACCGTGCCGGCGTCACGCCGGCCGATCAGATCCTCCATCGTGTCGATGAGATCGCCGCGTATGGTGCAGCAGAGGCAGCCGGAAGACATCTCCATGACGTTTTCATCGGCGGTCTCAACGAGCAGGTGGTCAAGTCCGATCTCGCCGAACTCGTTTATGATGACGGCCGTGCCGTCCATTGCAGGATCCTGCAGAAGACGGTTCAGGAGCGTGGTTTTGCCGGCTCCCAAGAATCCGGTCAGGACCGACAAAGGGACCGGTGACTTGTCTTTTGCGTTGTCCATGTAACGGATACGTCCGGAGCCGCGAGACTAGCGGTTGTCCCGGCGCCGCTTTCTGCGTTTGCGCTTGCGCCGTTTCTTTGCCTTGCGCTTCGCTTCGGCCCGACGTTTTTTTGCTGCTGCCTTGCGCTTTGCCTGTAGTTCCTTGTGGAAGGCGTCGTCCTCTTCGGCGAGCTTCACCATCTGGTCCGGCGCTACGAGCGAGCAGTTGTGCGACTGTGATTTCAGGTGCTTGCACAGTTTGCCCGCCTGATCCCTGGTGAGATTGCCGAGGGCAGCCATATAGCCCTTCTTGGGATGCAGGCGTATCAGGCCGTGATTGCCACCGTGGACCACATTGCGGGTGTCCAGCAGCCGCTTGCGCAGAAGCTCGTAACCCTGCTTCGGACTCTCAAATTTTCCGAATGTGGCCGTCCACCGCCGCTTCAGCCGGTAGGGGCGAATGGTCCGCCAAGAGGCGCGGTGCTTGCAGACCACCGGCGCCATGTCCTTGGGCAGCTTGCTCGTCGAGACCTTCCCGTTGGAAATCCGCGAGATGGGTGTCCCGGTGCTCACCGTGCGACGGTTGATGCCGTCATCCATATCATCCATGTCGGAAGAGCCGACGGACCTGGTGCTCGATCCGGTACCGGACGGATCAAACGCCTCTTTCAGGATCTTCTGCGCGGTGTTTGCACGCTGGGTGCTGTTTCTCGAGCCCAGGACCACGCCGACCAGCCGACGGCCATCCACCGTGGCGCTGGCTACCAGGTTGAAACCGGAGTTGCAGATATATCCGGTCTTCATGCCGTCGGCGGCGTCCCAACCGTTCAGAAACTTGTTGTTCCGGTTTGAGTATGAGCGTTTGCCGACCCTGACCGCCCGGGAGTCATAGTACTCGTTGTAGTGCGAAAATTCCTTGATCAACCGTCCGCCGAGAATGGCCATGTCGCGGGCAGTCGTGACCTGGCGCGGGTCGGGAAGGCCGTGGGGATTGACGAAATAGCTGCCCGTCATGCCGATCGACTTGGCGGTTGCATTCATTTCCTGAGCGAACTTCTCGACGCTGCCCGAAATGTGCTCGGCGATTGCCACCGCGAGATCATTGGTTGACCGGATCAAAAGCGCCTTCAGCGCCAGGCCCAGTGATATCTTCGCACCCGGCGGCAACCCAAGTTTTGAGGGCGGCTCCGCCGATGCCCGCGGGCTCATCGTCATCTTGTCCGACAGCTTGGTTTTTCCGGCCTTGACCGCTTTGAAGGCGACATACGCTGTCATGAGTTTTGTCAGCGAGGCCGGATACCAGGGGGCGCCGGCATCCTTTTGCGACAGAACATGTCCGCTTTTCGGATCATAGACCACAGTGGCGACGGCGCCGGCCTGCTGTGTGGACAGCAGATAGGTCAGCAATACCGCAAGGAGGATGACGTGACGCTTGACTAGGGAACTGGCTGTCAGCACTTGGGATCACCTCACCTGCCGTGGGAGCCGATCCGGAAACGGGTTTTCCGACCCCCCAATGCCGGCTGGGGCTGCATATTCAGGCCCAACCCAGCCAAATATTTAGAGTTTTTCGGGCGACTACCTAACATCGCACCGGAGCGCCTTCAACCGCTGAACGATGTTTGTTCAAACAATTAGGCGAGAGCGTCCGAAAGCCCCGGCATCGTAAACCCGATGCCGTCCAGTCTTGCGATCACGTCTCCTGCCGTGTCGGGGTCCAGATCGACCAGAGGCGGGCGTACGAAACGCCATTCGCTGTCGCCGGAATGGTGGGCGACGGTCGCCTTGAGCGCAGGAATGGGCGCATACTCGGTGATGACCGTGCGGACCTTGTCCAGCTCCGCCTGCTGGTGGTCCGCGTCGTCATTCTGCCAGTTATCGGCCAACCGGGCTATCGGGCCGGGGTTGATATTGGCAGTCGCGGATATGCAACCCACAGCACCAGACCGCATGCCTGGTAGCAGAAATGTCTCTGCGCCCGGGAAAACCTTGAAGCCCGGGAAGTTGTCAATCACGGCCTTGGTGTTCTGCCAGTCACCGGAGGAGTCCTTGATGCCGACGATGGTGTCCGGAAAGTCCTTCACCAGGCGTTCGATGAGCCCAAGCGTGATCGGCACGCCGGATACCTGGGGAATATGATAGAGGCAGATTCGCAGGTTCGCGGAGCCCACGCGCTGGATGACGTCGGCATAAGCCCGATAAAGGCCCTCGTCTGAGACGCCCTTGTAGTAGAAGGGCGGCAGCATGAGCGTGGCCGCGCAGTCGTATCGTGCCGCCGCTTCAGTCAGTCTGTAGGCATCCGGAAGCGCGCAGGCCCCGGTTCCGGGCATCAGCTTTTCCGGCTCGATGCCGGCGTCCACCAACCGGTCCAGCAACTCGATCCGCTCTTCTACCGAAAGGGAGTTTGCCTCCGAGTTGGTCCCGAAACATGCAAGGCCCGCGCCCTGGCTCACCACCCAGCGGCAGAACTTTACATAGCGCTCCCAGTCGACCTCGTAGGTGCTGATAAAAGGTGTCAATACGGGGGTGAACACACCCTTGAGATCATCGGCACTTGCCATGGTCTGCCATCCATTGTCTGAAAAAGAGGTGCCCCGGTTCGAACGCGGACAGGCAAGTGCGAAGGGGTGACAGGTTTTCAGTCTTTTTCATCGGGCTTTTAGACCTGCGGTCTCGAGGTTTTCGCAAAATTTGCCGTGTGAGTTCATAGCTTTAGGTTTGAGCCGTTGGCTATGATCTGCGTTGGTGATCTGGACTGTCTGTTTTTCGCTGGCTTACCCGGTGAGCCCCGAATTCGTCGGGGTGAAGGATTAGTGCGGGGCGCCACGCTGAGTAGCTTGGCGCCGCCGAGAGGTAAAGGGGAAATCCATTCGGGCTCTCTGGTTGCGCCAGATTTGGCCTTACGCGGAGCGATCTCGTGTTTCGCACTTTAGAACTCTTCTAAATATCTGAATTACTTGTATTTTTTGTTGAAATCTGTGGATGACTGAAGCACACTTGCCGCTCAGTTTCAGAGGCGAGCAGGATGATCGTCTGCAGTTGCAACGTGATTGGCAGTTCTGAGATCGAAGAGGTGATTGTAGACCTGCTTCGAGAAGATCCTTGGCAGCTTGTTGTTCCGCTTCAGGTCTATGGCTTGCTGTCGAAGCGCGGGAAGTGCTGCGGGTGTTTTCCGAACGTGTCCGGTCTCATCGTAAAGACCACCCAGCGCTTTCATGCAGAGCTCGCGACGCCGGAAGCTGAAATTGTCAGCCTTCTCGGCCGTCTGCGCCGGCGCAACCGAATTGCCGGCGATTCGGAGGCTACGGTTCGCGCCGCCTGATCCTGTTCGGTGCGATCGCCGGCCTCGCGTTCAGTCTCCATCCTGACTATTGAAGCCGAGATTGACGCCCAGGGCGGGCGCAACGTGCAGAAGCACCAATTCCTTCAAGCCTTCGGTGTGTGCAATGAGGAAGCGGAGTTTCTCGCGGCCTGTTTCGCTGGCTACTGCATCATAGAGGCTGAGTTCATAGCTCTCCAGGGTGGCGATGCCGAAGCGCAAATGCTCATGGATGGCATTACCGATACCAGCTGTTTCGCCCGCATCCGGAATTGCTGAGGTCAACCCGGGCGCGCCGTCGCCACCCGAAAGCAGGGCCTGCAGGCCCTTCATGTTGTTTCCAATGTTTGCAAGAGACTGCCGGCTGCGCCAACTTTCTCCACCTGAGGGACGCGCCCTCTCGGTGGACCGGCCCATGGGGCGTGCAAGCTTCAGATCAGTGATGATCGTGAGATGCTCCACGAGATTTCGCACCATGAGCTCGACGAGGGGCTGCTCGCCGGAGTGCTTGAACTCTTTCCACGCTGTATGGCCGCCCTTCGCGATTGCCGCCAGATTATGGCCGATCGCCCGGGCAAGTTTGCAGACCTTGACCATCTGCTGCTCCTTCCAGGGGCGCGGCGGGTAGATCAGCCTTTCCAGGGAGGGCAATCCCTGCAACGCCACGCTGGTCCGGCCGATCCTGTCCGTTCCTGGTACCTTGTCGATGGACCGGTTCAAGACCCGCCTTTGTTGTTTAGGGCCGCGGCCGTGCTTGTCCGGCCAGAATGCCATGCGGTGGAAGCGGTCTTCAGCCATGGCTGGGCCGAAGCGGATGTGCTGCACCTGCATCCAGGCAGACAGAACTTTCTTGAACTCCTGCTTCAAGCCGTCATTGGCCCAGGTGCCGCCGTCGCCGCAGGCCGCGTCCACGGCCTGTTTCAGGGAAAGGGTATGTGTGGCGAGCCGGGCATATCCCGGGACGATATGCCCCGAGACAATCTGGCGCCCAAGCGCGTCGGGCTGGACCGATTGTCCTGTGGAAACCGAGGTCAAGGACAGTAGGCTGATCAGGATAAGGACAAACCTTGGCATTTGGGCTCACAGCGAGTTCAGAAAGTCGAGAAGGAGCTGGCGCTCGTCGGGCTTCATCCGCACCACCTGGTCGCGTGAAGCCTTCGCCTCACCACCGTGCCAGAGAATGGCTTCAAGGAGGTTACGGGCGCGTCCATCATGCAGGAAGAACGTGTGGCCGCTGACGGCTTTGGTGTGGCCGATGCCCCAGAGCGGCGGCGTCCGCCATTCCCGGCCATTGGCCACCCCTTCGGTGAACCCGTCGGCGAGGCCGTCTCCCAAATCGTGCAGGAGCAGGTCCGTATAGGGCCAGACTGTCTGGCCACGAAAGGCCTTGGGCACAGACGGACTGTCGGACGTAACATGCCTTGGCGTGTGGCAGGCGGCGCAGCCGGCCTTGGCGAACAGGGCCTTCCCTTTCAGAACATTCTCCTCCGCTGCCCCGTTGCGGGCAGGGACGGCCAGATTCTGGGCGTAGAACGTGATCAGCCCAAGCATCTTGTCGGTTATCTCCGGCGTGCCCTTGGCGGCGTCTGCTCCGTTTGGCGCTGTCATACAGCGCTTGTTCGACCGGGTGCAGTCGCCGGAATGCTCTGGAAAGATCGAGGTGGAAAGTCCCAGGTCGCCCAGGAAGGCAGCCGAACTCTGCTGTTCTACGGTTGGCTGGCCGGCCTTCCAGCCAAAACGACCGAGAGAGACCTCACCGGTCCGCGCATTCCACACAAGATTGGCGCGGCCGGAAATGCCGTCTCCGTCTTCATCGTCCGGATCTGCCTTGCTCAGGATCGTGGCCTCGGGGATTGCCTCAAGGAGGCCAAGGCCAATCATCTGGTTCGCGATGCGCGGTGAGATCATCGCGCCGTTGGAGAAAGGACCCAGGGCCAGTTCGGAAAAGCGGTAGGAGGGCTTGCGTAGGCGGATCGTCTCACCACCGTTCAATTGAATGGGAAATTCTTCGTAGGTCACAGAAGGGCGAGCCTCGGCGAGAAAGCCCTGAACCGCAAAGTCCTGGATTTGCCTGCCATAGTTCGGGTCCGGAAAGGTACTGGCCTTCCCTGATGCAAGGGCCGCAACCTGGCTTCCGTTCAAAGGGGGGACACCGATGCGGAACAGCATGGAGACGAAGTTGTCCTCCGGACCGGACGGCGGGTGGCCGCGCCCGTCCTTGAGGTGACAGCGCTGGCACGCGCGGGCATTGAAGTAGGGTCCAAGTCCGTCCGATGCCTTCGTCGAGGCTGGCGATGAAACCCAGAGCTTCTTGAACAGTCCGTTACCGATCTTGAAGGTGAACTCGTCCTCAAAGCTGAGATTGCCCGAAGCATGGGAAAAGGCGTTTCGGCTCTGGCCCGGGCGCCGCGAAGTCGCCAGGCCGCCCGGTCGTTCTTCACCGGTCTCGTATTGCGCAGGCTTGATCCCGACCTCGGCCTGCGCTGCAGGAATCGCCAATCCGATAACGGCTGCTGCGAGCCACACGGCCCTCATTGCAGCACCGCTCCTCCAGTCGGCTCGCCTATTCGGTCCGCCAGGTCGCTGAGCGCCTGGTTGAAGCCGCGCTGGCCAGTCGAGGCAATGGGCATGAAGGGTTTGTTCAGCCGCTTGCAAATTCGCTTGGCCTTGAGGCAGGCCTGATGATTGATGCAGTTCACCGGGCAAACCACCGCGTCGCATCTTTCCACAAGCTCGCCGATCAGTTGCGCCGATTGCTCAAGCCCCCCGTCGTGATGAAGAAGCTCAACCTCCAGTTCCTCAGCCGTGCGCCTCATGTGCACAATACTACTTGCCCGTCCGCCGAGATAGAGCACCGCTTTGCCACAGAGACCACGGGCCGGCCGGCGGGCACTTCCGTCATCGATCGCCGCTGCGCCGTTCTGCCGCCGCGCACGCATCTGCTCAAGCTGCAGTTTGAGCGTTTCAACTTCGCCCTCAAGCTGGCGGTTCTTTGTCCGGGACGCAATCAGTGCCCGTTCCCGTTTCAACAGGAGACGGGAGGCACGGTCGGCCATCTTCGCATTTTCCGGCTCTTTGCGGATTTCGACCTCAATCTGCGCCTTGCGGACCTCATCCAGCTTGTTCTGCAACTTGAGAATCTGGGTGTCTCGCCTTTCAATCGCCTGCCTGGCCTGAGCACTCCAGCGGTCATGCTGTCGCTCCATCTGCTCCATGCGGTCCTGGATCTCTGCGGCCGCGCCCACAATCCGCTGGGCAGAGCCACCCATGAGATGGGACATCATGTGGACCTCGCCAAAAACCTGGGACTGCAGGTCCTCAGCAACATGCGTGTGGGAAACGAGAGCCCAGTAGGCGCCGGCCACGAATCCGTCGTTGACGCTGTCATTCCAGAAACGCACCTGATCTTCATAATCAGTGATTTTTGAGATGCGTTTCACAAAGCCGCGGTAGCGCTTGTCCAGAAGCTTCTGCAGTCCAGCTGATATGTCCGTCTTGCGTCCGGCTTCCTTGACGAAGAATCCGTGCACATCGAACATGCGCGCACCTTCGCTGATTTTGACATTCCACTTGCGCGCGAGAACCATCAGATCGTCGTGGCTGAGACAGGTGCCGATGATCGAGCAGCACCAGCTTCCGAGTTCGTGCAGATGAATGCGCTTGCCGGCAGGTCTCAGCCTGGTCAGGTCACCCTGTGAGAGGACGATGCTGTCCAGCAGGCGGGAACGGTCATATTCTGTCGGACACATGGTTTGCTACGCATGGCGATTGTGATTGCCCCCTCCGCTCCCAATCGATCGCTTGATTTGATCGTGTTGTTGACCGGCGGGAATTGTCGGCGGCACCCGCTGCCAGTATAGTGGGTTCAGGCAGACCCCTCCGCCCCCAAGGTGTGCGTCCCCTCGGGGGCGGAGGCCCGGAGCCAGAATATGCCAGGAGACGGGCTCCGGGATCTGCCTCGGTGACTGCCGTTACTTGACGGCAGAAGGGTTATCGAGGCTGTCCGAACCTTCAATAGACATCTTGAGGTCCAGAAGCTTGAAGGCCTTTTCGATCGAGCGGGTCTGGGCGACAAGAGCATCGATGGCGGCCTGCACCACCGCATTGCCCTCGTCATTGCCTTCGCCGATCATCTGGTCGTAACGTTCCTTGGTTTCGGCCCGGGTCTTCATGACGCTCATCTTTTCCTGGGTGGCATCGAGACCCGAGCGGATGGCAGCATCGATGTCTGCGGACTTGGCTTTGACCAGATCGGAGATGCTCGGACCTTCGACAACTGAGCCGTCAACCCGGGTGTACTTGCCGTGGTAGATGTTGCGGATACCGAGCGCGTCGAAATAGTGGGATTCATGTGTGTTGTCGGAGAAGCAGTCATGCTCTTCCTCCGGCTCGTGCAGCAGAAGCCCGAGCTTCATGCGCTCGCCTGCCAGTTCACCGTATGACAGCGAGCCCATGCCGGTCAGAATGGCGGTGAGACCGGTGCTGCCCGGATCGCTCTCGACCGCTTTGCGGGCATCTCCGCCCGCGCTCCATGCGGCGACGATATCTTCCAGATCCTTGATCAGGAGATCGGTTGCCGCCTTAAGGTACGCACCACGTCGGTCACAGTTTCCGCCGGTGCAGTTTGCCGTATCAAAATCTGTGTGCGGCCGGTTGCCGGCTCCAGCACCGTTTCCGTTCAGGTCCTGGCCCCAGAGCAGGAATTCAATGGCGTGGTAGCCGGTCGCAACATTGGCCTCAACACCACCGACTTCCTGCAGACTTTCAAGCACGTCGGCTGTGATGTTGGAGGCATCAATCTGTTTGCCGCCTGCCTTGACCGACTTGTTGGCGATCACATTGGCCACGTAGAACGGATTCTCTTCAGAAGAGTCTCCGTATTCGCCGGCAACATAGTCGATCAGGCCCTCATCCAGCGGCCAGGCATTCACCTTGCCTTCCCATTCATCAACGATCGGGTTGCCGAAACGGTAGACTTCCGTTTGCTGATAGGGCCGCCGCGCAGCAACCCAGGCCTCACGGGCAGCTTTCAGGCTCTCGGCCGAAGGATTGGAAAGGAAAAGATCGAGCGCACGTTTCATGGCCTTGGCCGTGGAAAGAGAATCCTCATACCCGGCCTGGGCAATATCGGCGTAGTTCTTAACCACGGCCTCTGCGGAGGCCATGGCATTGGCAGAATTCAGGGGCGCAAAGGCCATGAACGCGGCAACCGCGGCAGTTCCCAGTAGTTTCTTCATTTTCAGACGTCTCCTGTGGTGGTGGCTAATGGCGTGTCATCGCGCTGGCCGCACCCGAGACACCGCGCTGTGCGATGTCTTCGATCACATCTCCGGGGACTGGCAGCAGATAGTGACCAGTTTCGGACAGGGCTGATGCAAAGGTGCTGCTGGCGTCAGTCAACAGATCGAGCGGCGCCCGGACGCTCTGGCCGGACAGGTAAATGGCAGCTGCCTGAGCCGCCCCCCTGTCCTGGTACTGGTAGGCGGAAACCAGAGAGAGCGCCATGCACTCATCATGGCAAACCCGGCAGCAGCAGTGGGGGAAGCACTTGATCTCGCGTACGGACACATCGCGCAGGATGCGCACCCAGTACTGCAGTTCCGACAAAAGCGTCCGGCCATCGCGAGGGCCCAGAATGCTCGAGTACTCTCGCCAAGCAGTTTCCCAGCACTGGATGTCGCCATACTCGTAGCCGGCCATCCAGCAACGCAATCCACGCACGACTAGCCGCTCTGCCGGCCTCGAAAGAATGTCCTTTGGCTCGTGGGTAAACTGCATTCGCCTGCCCATAGCTTGCTGCTCATAAATTCCGACTATTTTGGTCAGATAAAATCATCTGGCGAGGCGAGTCAACAAAAAAAGCAATGAAAACAAGTATTTAGAAATATTCTAAACTAATGCACGGCAAGAAAACGTGAGCCCTGAGCGAGGCGGCGCGACATGCGGCTCCTTCGAGCCCGCACATCGCACCATCCCTTTGCTTAGGAGCTCGGACCGTCGTTAAACGCGACTTCGTCAATCAGTTCGCTGGCCCGCTTGCGCAGCTTGGCGATGTCGTCGAGCTTGCTGGGATCGGCTTTGAAATCACCCCAGCTTTTCACCAGATCAGACGGAGCAACGTCGGACTTCACCGGATACTCGTGGTTCACGCCCGCGTACATCTTTTGCGCAATATCTGCCGTAAGGAACTCGATCAGTTTGATGCCGTTCGCCTTGTTCGGCGCGTGTTTGGCCAGCGAGGCGCCGGAAATGTTCACGTGGGTGCCGCGACCGGAAGTGTTGGGGAACAGGATCTTCACTGAATCGGCCCAGTCCTTCTGCTCGGGCTTCTTCTCGTTGGTGGCCATCTTGCCCATGTAGTAGGTGTTGCCGATAGCAAGATCGCATTCGCCGGTGTAGACGCCCTTCACCTGGGCGCGGTCATTGCCGGCCGGCTTGCGTGCAAGGTTGGCCTTGAAGCCTTCAAGCCATTTCTTGGTGGCCGCTTCGCCCGCATGTTTCAGCACAGAGGCGACCAGCGCGATGTTGTAGACATGCTTGCCGGAGCGCGTGCAGATCTTGCCTTTCCACTTCGGGTCCGCCAGGTCCTCATACGTGATCGCATCCAGCGCCACCCTTTCCTTGGAAGCATAGATGATCCGTGCCCGCGTGGTGAGGCCGATCCAATGGCCTCCTGGATCGCGGTAGGCAGCCGGCACATTGGCATTGACCGTTGCGGAGTTAACCGGCTGGGTCACCCCCTTGTTCTTTGCATTGGTGATGCGTCCGATATCCACGGTCAGCAGCACATCTGCCGGACTCTTCTCGCCCTCAAGAGAGATGCGCTCGACCAGCCCCTTCTTGGCAAAGATCACATTGACCTTGATGCCGGTTTCTTCTGTAAATTTCGCGAAAAGCGGCTGAACCAGGAACGGCTGGCGATAGGAATAGACGTTCACCTCTCCGCCTGCGAGAGCGGAGCCGGCAACCGAAAATGCGGCAATTCCGGCCAGAACAGATGTTGAGATCAGCTTGCTGACTAGACGAAGGGTCATAACGCTCTTCCCCATTTATGGCGCGATGCAAATGGCAGATTGGCTCAGCATCTAGAGCGGGGGAGGAACGGATGTCAAATTAATCGGACCAAATTACTCAAGATTAGAATTATTCAAAACTGCAATGAGATCAAAAGGTTAGATTAATTCTAAACTGCTGGTTCTGTCGATGAACATACCCCGGAAGGTAGTCTCCGCATTGGCAACATCTCAGAGAGATGTCGAGCCGCAGGAACACACTGTCTCTGCGCCATGGGCATTGTCGTCCAACACGCTTCCTGTCGCCCCGCTCATTGAGGTGGTGCCGAGGCAGTTTCATTGCGATATTTTTTTCATATATTCGTTTCAACTGTACTCAGAGCCTCTCCGGTTGAGCGCAACTGGGGACGGTGGTATGAGCCAAGACACGAAGAAAAGCGAAGCGCACATTCTGTTTATGCGATTGTCGAAACCTACCATTGACGCTGTTAAGGCACTTGTGCTGTTGGCGCGGAATTCAGACGCTGCGATGTCAATTCCAGAACTTGCCAGCGCGTGCGCATTCACCGAACCAGTGGCATTCAAGCTGGTTCCGCTGCTCGTGAAGGAGGGTTTCGCCGCAACCGACAGGGGGCGCTCCGGTGGGGTTCGCCTCGGACGTCCTGCGGAAACAATTAGTATCGGCGAAGTGGTGCGTGCGCTTGAAAAGGGTCCGTTGGAGGGCAAGAAACAGAAATCCGTATCCGCCTCCGAGTTTTCGGAGATGGTTGACGAAGCCTTTGAGGGCTTCCTCCAGATTCTGGACCTCCATGCGATCTCCGATCTGGCAAAGCGCAGTTCTGCTGATGTCAGCGAAGAGAATGCAGATAGCTGGGGTCTGGTTCCCTGAAGGCCACAGGGTTTAGGGAAGCTGGATTTGCCCTAGCTCCGCTTGGCCAGACCGCCGGCCCTGTCCCGGCTTGTGAGCGCTAGTCTGATGCGCCTGCGGACGGCATTGCCATTGTGCTTTGCAATGCGCGCAATTTCCAGGAACGGAGCGAAGTAGATTGTGCGCAGGTCAGTGGGCGACGTTCCCTCTGCCTCGGTCAGGCCGAACTTCAGCGTCCGGTCAGCTTCAGAAAGATGAAGCGAGCCGAACAGCCAATCCCAGACCGCAAGCGCTGCGCCGAAATTCCGGTCGAAATGCTCCTCTGCCGTCGAGTGGTGGATCTGGTGCTGGGCAGGAGAGATCAGGATGTGCTCCAGCCACGGCCAGTAGTGGATGTTGATATGGGAATGGCGCAGGTTTGAGCCGGTGACGTGGAAGATGAAAACAAGTATGTTGACCCCCACCACGGTGTAGAGATCCACCTTGTCGCCGAAGAGGTAGATGAACACCGAAATGGCGATCCCCTGTGCCACAGCGCTCCTCGTGCCATACAGCACGCCTTCGAGCGGGTGCACACGGTAGACAGTGACGGGCGTCAGGGTTTCTGCCGAATGATGGATCTTGTGGATCGCCCACAGCATCGGAAAACGGTGCATCCAGCGATGTACGAGATACTTGGTGAAATCATCAATGACGAACATCGAAACGGAAAACAGCGCGACCACAGTGGTCTTGCTTGCGTCGCTGAAATGGCCGGCACGCAGGAACTCCTGTTCGTGCAGCGCATAGAACAGCGCGGTGGCTATGGCGATCTTGGTGATGAGCAGCGGTGAGATGAACGTTGTCACCACCCGGTTGATGGCGAAGATCTGATAGTCAGCCACTGCCGAGCGGGAAAAGAAGACCTTGCGATCAAAGATCCTGGCAAGCGCCCTGGTGATTGTCAGCCGCTTGATGAAGAGCAGCCAGATCAGAGAAATCAGGACAGCGAGAAAAAGGTAGCCAACGAAAACCCGCTTTTTCGGGCTGGCAAAATCAGAAAGGAAAAACGTGATCGGGTCAAAAAATTCCATGCCCGCATCCGAGGTGGAGAACCGGACGGCACCATAGGCGCCGCCCGGAACATTGTCTCGACTTAATCGGTTTCGGCGTTTTCGTCCGCTTCCATTTCCTTGACCATTGCGGCCAGGTCAGCGGTGCCGTCATTGACCTTTGCTTTCACGCCGAAGGTGTCAGCCATCAGCTTCTGGACCTTCAGCATGTGGAGCTGATAGTCGCTCCAGGTGCGGCGGCGGTTCATCTCGAAGTTGCCGTCAGCGTCAACGCCCGTGACGTACTTGTTGTTCATCGTCACCGGACCGAAGCCGATCAGGCGGTTCATCTCAACGGCAGTCTTGCCGAGATTGTTTTTGCCGCTCTGCAGCGCCATGGCGAAACCCTTCAGCTCGCCCCAATGCTTTACGTATTTGCGGTATAGCTTGGCCTTCTCGTCGTCCTTGGCGGCGCCGAGCTTCTTGACGTCCTTGTAGACAGAGCCGGCATACTTGAAGACCGCCTCGGCCAGAACCTTCTCCCAGGCCGAGCCAATGGTTGCGGCATAGCCCTTCAACTTTGCACGCTGATCGTCGGTAAGCGCTTCGCCCTTGGCGGACGTGATGAGCTTCCGACCATCGATGAACGCGCCCATGATGGTTTGCATGTACTCGGTCTTGCCGCTCTTGTCGAAGCTAGCCGCGTAGTACGCGTTGCCGAAGACGTACTCGGACTTGAGGTCGACGACACCGTCGCTATTGGCGTCGGCGATGCCGGCGTCTTTCATCTTCGTGACTTTGACATTGTCGCCACCAGACAGCGACGCGCTGTGGGCTGCGGCACCGAAGTAACCGAAACCCTCGTCCCACGAATGCTCCTTACCAGTGTAGTATGCACCCTTCTTGTAGGGCTTGTTGTTGGGCTTGTTGTCGGCACCGAGCTTTTCGTCGAGATAGTTGTCGACCGCCTGGTTGTAGGACATGGCACCGAGGGTGAACTTCTGGATCAGCTGTGCCCAGTCGTAACCGTGCTTGGCATCGAAACCCTTCTTCGATTTCGCGGCGTGCTTGATCATATGCACGATGACTTCCTTGCCGGTCATGTTGCCTGGCCAGGCCGGCATCGTGCCATCGTAGAACTTGCCGGAAATGTTCTTGCCCTT
>JBCCEL010000009.1:0-39836 GCA_039030315.1 Pseudomonadota bacterium | reverse complement strand
TTTTAAAAGCATTTAGCATTACTTGAGTCTGAGTGTATGATATTCCTTCAGTTAGCAATAGATTTTTATAGCTTTTCCCCAAAAAATAATTTGCCGCAAAAAACTGAGGAATATCCTCCGGGATTAACCTCATAAAAATTTCACATGCTTCAATAGATCTTTTGAATTCACCGGATTTAAAGTTGTTGATGCAGCTATACCATAGGGCGCCCATATTTAGTGAGTCTTCAAGTAATATTTCGTCCAATATTTGCTGTGCATCAGAATGTTTGCTTTGTTCAATAAGTGAAAGAGATAATTGAGCCTTATAGACGTTATTTGAGCTATCATCCTTCAAAGCTTTTCTGAAAGTCTTTTCTGCTTTCTCGTGCTCCTTAGCATTTAGAAACTCATTTCCGATTTTCATAAAATTTTCTTGTGAGTAAGAATATACTATAGAAACGGTGAAAAGGATTGTTATAAGTTCTTTCATGGATTAGGCATATATGTTTGCCAACGGTTCTTGTATGGTGCGTCTGCATCCCGCAGGGTGCATATGCATTATACAAATTGTTGTGCAACGTTATTTATTTTTTCAATCACTTTATTTATTGACTCAGAAACTAATTCTTTTAGTTTTGCATCTTCAGTGTCCGTTTCGTTTAATAGTTTCAAAATTTTATTTAATTCAATTCCATCGTGGATTGGATTTCTCAACTCTTTAAGGACGAAATCTGTTTTTTCATTGCTTCTTGTTTTTGTTGAAAATCTACTTAAAAAGGCAACAAACAATTTTGGGTTTTTCTCAAGCATTTTAAAAATCAGTTCATTGTTCCATTGACTGTATTCAACGTTGTTCCCACAGTCAATTCTCATATTCACAATGAACTTAAGATAAGCTTGTTCATCAATTTCTATATTACGTTGCAACAAGGAGTCAGTTTCTTTTAAACTTCTAAAATCACAAGGTCGAGTGATTTCCGATTTTGATTCTTTTATTAGGGAAGCTGTTCCTTTTTCAATCGAGTCAGTTTTAATTTCCGCTATTCCCTCAATCCGTTTTTCAGTTTGATTTTGTTTTCCATTACAACTTAATAGAAAAGCAGTAGTTAAAATCAGTAATATTTTAGTTTGAAATTTCATTTTTCTTAATGTTGCACAACGACCCTGGTAAGATGCCGTAAGTGACCGCAGGACGCTTATGCATTTTACCCATTGTTGGGCAAAGTTTTATTTTTCATTAATCGAGTTCAATATTTCCTGTTCGCAATGTTCAGATATTTCTTGTTTGTTGAAATACAATGAATAGTCTGTTCCCTCGACAGTTACATTCTCTTGTAGAATGTTTATTTCAAAAACTTCTAATGTTTCAAGATTGAATAAGACTTGAACGTCAGATTGATTATCATTTGAAGAGTATATTATCATTGACATGTAGTCTGGTAGTGGCTCATAATCCGGCAAAATCGGTTTGTTATGATACCATGACGCAGAGAATGAAAATTTCGGCCCATCAATATTAGAAAAGGAGCTAGTTACACATTCAGGTAGAATAATTTTACTATTTCCTATTTCTAATACAAGTTCCGTAGTGCTAAAGCTTGCAGGTGAATACTTCTCAGGAAGTCCAATAAGGGCTCCATTCTTTTTCAGTTTGATTGGAGTATCCTCATGTGGAAGAGCACTTGACGTACTGAAAATTAGAATTAAGATTAGTATTGTTCTCATCTTTTCAAATTTTGCCCAACGACCCGGCAAAAGGCGTTGCTTGCGTAACTTGTAATGCGCTTTAGGCTTTGTTTTTTTACCTCTTTGAAGATCTATATTTTCTATTCAATTCAGTCAACTTTTCAGGTCTTTTTTGTCCATTTAACTCATTTATCAATTCATCAGGTTGGATTTGATAAATGTCACCCCAGAATTTTTTCATTTTATTATTCCAAATTCTCCATCCGCCAGAGACTCCTTTCGCTACATATCTTCTTTTTGGTTTGCCCATTCTTTTTTTAGTCCATGAAGCCTAACATCCCATCTAAAATGCGTTGCTTACGTAATTTGCCAATACATTTTTAGTTCTTGTTGGCGGTGGTTTTTATTTGATTCTAGTGATAATTTTATAGTCTTTATTATGCTTGATCTGGAGATTTTCAGATAAAACTAAATCTCCATTTGATTCGTAGTTCTCTTTGTCAACCCAAAGAATTTCTTCTGTTAGCTTTAGTCTTTCCCTATTCATAACTATCAAATCAAAATTGATAAGGTCAATGTAATCAGCTAAGTATAAAGAGTCTAAATTGATACCATAGTCATAAGAAGTCCTAAGCAAAATTTCATTTTTTAAGTCGTTTTGGTCCTGCCAAAAGTTTTGAGCAAAACTGTCTTGTAATAAAAATACAATTGCTGCCTTTACAGAACTTGCATCGTTTTCCCTTTTTAAGAATGGGATAATGCTCTTTTCTCTTTCCGATGTGTGCGAACTTAAATCAGACACGAATTCTGATAAGTCACCTTGAAAGGAGCCTGCATTTACGAAATCACTCTGTGCTTTCCATATATCAAAAGCTCTATCGGATATGTATTCTTTTCCTAATTTTAATTCTCCGTTGCTGGTGTATTTGTTTATTACTTTATCCCATCCTTCGAAACTGATATTGAAATGTTCTATTCCGTATGGAAAGTCAACCGAAAAGTCAGGGATAAAAATGTCACACTCGACCATACCACCAACATAGTCGTCCCATCCTGAGAACCAAACTAGGTGTTTAGATTTTCGGTTATATGTCTCGTTTACATTTCCAAGACTTTTTTGAACTAGCTTATTTATAGAATTTTCAAGATTGAGAAATAGAACTCTTGCAGCATTGATATCAATCGAATATTCTGGGTTGTGTTTATATCCGTTATAGGATAATCTAAAATCGTGAAGAAACTGAATTGATGTTGATGTTACTCCCAAATTCGATAGATTGTTAATCAAGTCGTAGAAGTTAGAGTTGTTTAGTCTTTGATAAACTACGGCCTTTAAAAACTTCTCAATTTCCCCACCAAGTACCTTTATTAACTTAGCATAATCTTCTTCATCATGGGATATTGCAATTAATCGTTCTATCTCGATAATTGAATCTCTAACCTTAGTAGATATTGCCTGTCCTTGTGTTCTCATTTATATTACCGCCATCGTCCTGTGTAAAATGCGTTGCTTATAAAATATGTCAATGCATTTTTACACCTTGTTGTGTGTTCGTTTATTTTTTAGAATTCATACATCCAATTCATTTCGGTTTCTATCCAGTATTGCCCATCCAAGTCATTCTTGTCATAATCACCAAACATGGCTTGAACAATTTCAAATTGATTATTTTCAAATCTAAATAGTCCATAAAATGGATCTTGATAGGATCTAAAACACTTGTGGTCTTTTGGTTTTGATAACCAATTAATTTTCCCCCAAAATTTTAAAAATCTGTTTCCTTCTATCTCCAATTTTAGAGCAATAACATCATCAGCTCCAAATCTCCGTCCATTTTTATCTTTACTAGAAGCAAGTTTAGAATTCAATACTAAAGCTAGTATATACTCCAAATCAGATTTTTTCTCCAGATTTGACAAATCAACTATGCCATTGTTAGCAAATAAAGGATGAGTGATGGCACTAAACTTGTGCAACAGTTCAATCAAACTTTCATTTGCATTATCTGTCCATTTCTTTTTATATCCCATTGAGTCTTTCGTCCGGTTACTGACACACAACGTCCCGGCTAAAGGGCCTTGGTTACTCAGTTTTTTATGTGCTTTAGCCTTTGTTGTGTGTCGTTTTTAATATTTCTTTTCAAGTATCTTTGCTTCTCGTTCGTATCCGTCCTTTTTCAATGATGCAGTTATTGTCTTTTTAATGTCGTAGTCGTAGTTCTTGTTGAGAATGTAATGATACGTTGCGTCCCGATAAAATTTCAGTCTTTCTGGCTCTGATGCTTTGTCGAGATAATCCTTAACCTGATTGTTGTTCTTGATGTTGTAATCAAAGCCTTGAACGGTCAATTTGTCCGTTTGGAACTTTATTCCTATGTCATCTGAAGTCTTAATAGTTATATCCGTTTGTCTTGTATCTCTAAGGTCCTTGATGTATTCACTAACATTAGGCATTGGGTCAATATGGAATTGCTCTTTAAGTACTTTGGTAAGTTGATTTCTGCCTTGCTTTGTTTCGGCAGTTATTTGTTTCATTTGTTCTATCTCGTCTTTTGGTAGCGGATTTCCTTGCCAGTCCTTTTCTGATACTTCGTCCCATTCTTGAAGTCGAGTTTTTACCTCTTCATCTGTCTCGTAGTCTTCATCAAGGAACTCCGCATGACTAATGGCTGCTACAAGGCATAAAAAGTCGATCAGGTTTTTAGCTACTAATTTTATTGGAGGGTCGTTTGTTGGGCTTACACAAACTACTGGGGCTTTGTCTAAGTCTGTTGTTGATCCAAAGTCAGTCAGGAATCCAAAATGTATTCCGTCCCCACCAGTTCCTGCAAATGGAATCACGTCCAAAGGTGTCGCTGAGTAGTGATGGTCGTACTCGATATAAAAGCCGAGCCACTCCCAAGTCTGCCCGTCAGCTCTTTGGTATTCCTCAAGTTTTTGAAGTAAGTCGGGCTTTTTGTAGTCACCGAAGAAAATATCTTGTGAGTTTGATTTAAATATTGAAAACATTAGTATTAGTGTCAGAAGTCCTTTCATTTTTCGCATTGGGCACAACATCCAAATCCAGCGCAAAAGCGCTTTTTATCACAATTAATTATAGGATTTCGCATCAACCGAATACGTTTTTACTCCCTTAAAAATACAGAATTTTGGCCAGTACTCTCGAAATAAAAAAGAGCAGTTCAGAAGAAAATCTAGACCTTATGTCTTACGCAAGGTAATCTCCGTAATCTCCGGGCGAATGCCCACTCGACCCAAGAAACCAATGAAGCCCAAACCGCGGTTCACATAAATATATTGCATGCCCTCATTATAGAGCCCTGCCCAGGTATCATAGGCCAGTTGAACAGGGGAGAGCTTAATGCCCAACCACTCAATGCCGTACTGCATACCATGTGTATGCCCAGACAAGGTCAGGTCAATATCGGTTTGGCCTTTGACCTGATGTTTCCAATGAGATGGATCGTGCGACATCAAGATTTTAAAAGGGCCTTGAGCCTTCGATTGCGCCTTGGCCAAATCGCCATAGGTGCCCCAACCTTTGCCCCAATTCTCAACACCAATCAAATCTATGCTTTGTCCATTGCGAGAGATCTTCCGAGAATCATTTAAAATCAAATCAAAGCCCAATTCAACTTGTCGTTCCTTCAAGCGTTTTAAATTGGCTGCATGTTTTTCAGGCTCTGTCTTCTTGTCGTAATAATAGTCGCCATAGTCATGGTTGCCCAATATTGAAAACTTGCCATCTTTGGCTTCCAGCATCTGCATGACCTCATCACTGCCGTCCAACTCCGCAGCGATATTATTCACCATATCTCCCGTAAAGAGCAGAATATCGGCCTTCAATTCATTGATCATTCCAAAGGCCTTTTTCAATGGCGAAAAATCGCCATTCAAACTACCAATATGCAAATCCGAGAATTGAACAATCTTATAACCGTCAAAAGCCTCGGGTAAATTCGGAAAGGCAATTTCCTCTTTGCGCACCTTATAGCGGTACTTGGTAAAAAAGATGCCAAAGAAATTGGCAAAGAGCGTCAAACTAAAAATGCCAAAGCCCAATTGATTCAAGAAGCGAAAACGGCTAATTACTTGCCCATCAGTGCTGACACGGGCATCTGTTCTGAAGAGGTGAACAGCATCATCGATCAAAAGAAAGACCGTGAAGAAAAGCTTGGGTGTGAAAAAAGCAATCCAAAAAGTAGCGACCCAATACTTAGGCTGAATGGGTTCTCTGCCTTGCACAAAACTCCATACAATGGCGCCAATCGAAATTGCAAGTACAGCAATGCTAATGGACCAGTATATCCATTTAATAAGGCTCTTCTTATCGGGACTCAGGCCCTCCGTAAACAGAGTAATTCCTCTGTAGACGTACCAATCCATTAAAATCAATAGGGCCAAAAAGATCAGTGGAAATAACATATTGAGTACTAATCGCAAATTAAGGTGCTGAATTCGGGTTCAAAAATACGTTCAAATTATCACTTGAAACACTTTTAGAACAAGTTAATTGCCCATTTAGTTCAGGTGCTGAGACACCGCTTTCCAAAGTGGCCTTCGATCGGAATACGCGGGCTTCATCCCAAAGGTCCTGATCAATGAACGACTGCAGGCTTTGAGCACCCCCTTCCACCAAGAGCGATTGTATATTCATTTGATAGAGAAAATCCAAAATCTGCTGCAAAACATCCCCTTCAAAATCAATGCAAATCCAATGATGCTGATCCCGAGACGAGTTGTATTTCTCATTGAATACATAAGTAGGCGCTTCATATGAATACAGGTTGAAATGGCTGGGGACCTTCAAATTTCTGTCGATCAGAATTCTCAGGGGGTTTGCGCCTAAGGTTTTTCGCACCGTCAAATGGGGATTGTCTTGCAGTGCAGTCCTGGTTCCCACGAGAATAGCCATCTCCTCAGCCCGCCATTGATGCACCATTTGCTGGCTTTCGCTTGAACTGATCCAAAAGACTTCTCCTTTTTTCTGTTCTTCAGGTGCGATGAATCCATCGGCACTTTCCGCCCATTTCAAGAGAATATAAGGCCGCTTCTTTTCATGAAAAGTAAAAAAACGCCTGTTCATCCATCTGGCTTCTTTGGCTAAAAGTCCATTCTCCACTTCTACATCTTTTTCTTGCAGATAGCTTATGCCCGAGCCATTAACCTTTTCAAAAGGATCTTTCAGCGCCACATGCACCTTTGGGACTTCATGTCGAGCGATTAAATGAGAACAAGGTCCCGTTTTACCATGATGGTTGCAGGGTTCCAGTGTCACGTAGAGCTCGCTTTCCTTCAAGAGCGAGGGATCTTCAACCGATTCAATGGCCATTACTTCGGCATGCTTTCCACCAAAAGCCTGGGTATAGCCTTCGCCAATGATGCTGTCATTGTGCACCACAACTGCCCCAACACCAGGATTGGGTAGACATTCCGGAAAGGCCTTTTCCGCCAGGTGCAAAGCACGTCTCATATAGGCTGCTGATGGGCTAGACATTTGCTGCTGCAAAAGTGCTAATTTTGGCCCATGTCGTTGCAGAAATACCACGAGAAATTTGCATTCTTCTCCAGACTCATTCGTGAGGAAGTGCATCCCCAAACTGAAATTTCAGTGGTGATACCTGTTTACAATGAGCCTACACTTATTCCAACATTGAGGGCCCTATTCGACAATGAATTCAAGGCCTTTCATGTAGAAGTGCTTTTGGTTTTCAACACTGGCGAAAAGGACGATAAGTCCGTCAAGGAAATGAATTTGGCCTGCATGAGCGAGGCAAAGAAATTTTTAATGGATCAGAACAAGGCGGAGCTCAAGGTGCATTTCATTGAAGCATTTGACCTCCCTCAAAAGTCGGCAGGAGTGGGCTTGGCGCGAAAAATAGGTATGGACGAAGCAGCCCTGCGTTTCAAAGACCTGGAGAGAGACGGCATCATTGTCGGTTTCGATGCAGATTCACAATGCGACTCCAATTATCTTGAAGAAATTTTTCGGGCCTTTAAAAATCAAGAGGCCATGACAGGATGTTCCATTTATTTTGAGCATCCCTTAGCGGGCGAGGAATTCGAATCGGATGTCTATACCGGCATCTTAAATTACGAATTGCATTTGCGTTATTATATGCAGGCCTTCAGATATACGGGCCATCCCTTTGCCTATCATACGGTCGGATCTTCCTTCGCTGTGCGTACCTCTGCCTATTGCAAACAAGGCGGAATGAATAAGCGAAAAGCGGGCGAAGATTTTTACTTCATTCAAAAGATCATCACATTGGGGAATTATGCAGAGCTCAATTCAACGCGCGTAATTCCCTCTCCAAGACCTTCAGACAGGGTGCCTTTTGGAACGGGTAGAGCCATAGAAAAATGGCTTGAAAAGAAAGGTGAATACCAAAGCTATGCCTTGGCTTCCTTTCTTGAACTGAAAGATTTCTTCCAATTGATTCCCGAATTTTATCTCAATCAAGAAGACATAGAAAAAGTAATTCCTTCTGTTCCGCAGAGCCTTCAAAACTTCCTTACTTCCTATTTTTTCGAAGAACGCCTGCGTGAGATAGCCAATAATACAGCCAACATCAACAGCTTTACGCAACGTTTCTATCAATGGTTCAATGCATTTATGGTATTAAAATTCGTGCATTTTTACCGTGACCAAAACTTGGGCTTAAAGCCGCTCTTGGAAGAAGCGAATCTGCTCTTGGATCACTTGAAAGTGGAGAGAGGAAAAGATGTGCAGCAGGCATTGGAGAAGTACCGACTTTTAGAGCAAAAAAAAGCCCCAATCAAGGATTAGGGCTTTCAATTCTGTTGGTTCGAAAGGATTAATCTACGCGTTTTCCTCCGTCTAATTTGTCTTGAAGTTCCTTGAGTTCATCCCACTTGTCTTCAGCTGCCAAACCAGCTTGTTCTGGCCAAGTATCAGGAACCAATAATTTGTATCTCGACCCTGCTTCTGCAAGAATTTCTTTCAATTTGTCTACTGACGTTCCGGCCAAGTCCGAAAAACTCTCTATTCCCGCTGCATTGAACAATTTCATTGTCGCTGGACCGATGCCTTCAATTTTCTTCAAGTCATCTCCACCACTTGATTTTTTAGCGGCCTTCTTTTCCTTTTTCGGTTCTTCAGCAGGCTTTTCTTCGGCTTTTACTTCTTCAGCAGGAGCTGCTTCAACTTTCACTTCTTCAACGGCTGCTTCTACTGGAGCTTCTTCAACCACTGCTTCCACCTTTACTTCTTCAACAACCGGATCGGCTTTTTTAGGCGCTTTGCGTTTAGCAGTCTTTTTCTCTTTAACTTCTTTCGCTGCTTTTTTGAGCTTGTCTTCATCGCTCAATACATATGCACCTTTTGATTTTCTTGGTCGGTAAACACCCCAAGAACCAGCATTTATTTTTCCTCTACGTGATCTTTTATCGCCTTTTCCCATTGTTATAATGATCTTTTATTAGTAAAAATTTCGGGGCGCAAATATACCTTTTTGAGAGATAAAATGGTGGAAATGAGGAGATTTTAGTTGCTCGTATTGGCCATTCGGTACTTTTCCAAGAGTTTATCCGAATTCTTCACCGAATTTTTGCACCATTCAAAAAGAATCTGCTGAGCTGCTTCATCATTGAGTCGCCATTCTATATTTTCTTTTTCGAGTCGTTCTCTCAAGGCGTGCAATATAATGGCCGTGGCAACAGAAATATTGAAACTCTCCGTAAACCCATACATGGGTATCTTAATGCACTCATCGGCCTCCAAAAAGGCCTCTTCTGAAAGTCCTTGAGCTTCTGCTCCCATAATGAGCGCAAGCGGACTGCTCAAATCAATGTCCTGAGGTGCAATGCTTTTTGCATGCGGTGATGTGGCCACAATGCGATAGCCTTTTTGGCGCAGCGAAGCATAAAGCGATGCAATACTCTTATCCTTCTTATCATAAAGATGAGTGCTCACCCATTTCGAACTTCCCAAAGAAATCTCAGAATTGACTTGGTATTTATTCTTGCCCTGCATGATGTGCACATCTTGAATTCCAAAGCAATCGCAAGACCGCAAGACAGCACTGATATTATGAGCTTGAAAGATATCTTCAATGACGACAGAAATATACTGCGTGCGCTCGGCCAAAATGGCATTCATGCGCTCAATGCGCTGATCGGTCATGAAGGATTGAAGGTAGTTGATCTTGTCTTGGATATCCATTGGTTAGAGTGTGAAAATAGAAGAATTGAATGGATTAAAAAGAAATGTGAATATCTATATTCCCCGCTGAGCTCTTGATTTTTGCATAACGAGGATTAGGTGTTAGATGTCTTGAATTTACTCAAGGACCACAATCCAATTAATGGACCGATGCCCAAGACCATATAGAGGAGCGATGGATCGAGCATGTCTTGAAGGAAAGTCAAGACCTGAATACTGACAATGGTAATGGCGAAACCGATGCAATTGACAATCGTCAATGCCGTTCCTTTGATTTCAGGAGCAGCATTCTGTGCGACCATCGCAGAAAAGAGGGGAGAGTCCATGATGACAACCATTCCCCAAAAGAGGAGAAAGCCGAGAAATACAAATTCCGAACTCAATTCAAAGGCAAGGGGTGAAAGTAAACAACAGATGCAGGAAGACAAGAGAGCTGCAAATGCGACCTTCTTGTTTCCTTTTCGCTGCGCTAAGAACCCTCCTAAGACACAGGCAATGCCTCCGATAGCAATTATTGAAAAAGAGAGGGAAGAAAGACTGAATGGATTATCAGGTCCGAAGTAGCTTTTTAAAATCACCGGAACAAAAGCCCAAAAGGCATAGAGCTCCCACATGTGGCCAATATAGCCGAAAGCAGCAGAGCGAAAATTCCGATGGGAAAAGACGTCAAAGAATGCAGAGAGTTTCAATTGCTTTCCAGGCCTTCGATAGGGACCATCCGGCACCAGAATAAAAAGCAAAATGCCTCCAAAAGCAGCCAGAAAAGATGTGCTCACAATAACGGCTTTCCAAGGAAGTGATGCGGTCAGGTCTTTGGCAAGATGCGGAAATGCCGTGCCCAAAACCAATGCCCCAACCAAAAAGCCCAAGGATTTATTCAGATTCTTGTCAAAATGATCGGCTGCAATCTTCATTCCTACGGGGTAAATCCCTGCTAGAAAGAATCCGGTTAAAAAACGGAGAATGAGCATACTTGCATAGCTATTGGCATTGAGGCAAATGCCCAAGTTGAATAGTGCACCTACAAGAGCGCAGCTAAGAAAAACTTTTGAAGGTGAAAAACGATCTGTAATCGTAAAGATGGCAAAGCTCAGCGTACCTAAAATAAAACCGAATTGCACTGCAGAGGTGAGATGACCCAAAGCACCTGCACTCAATCCAAAGTTTGCAATGAGATCGCTCATGATGCCATTGCCAGCAAACCAAAGCGAAGTGCAGCAGAACTGCGCAATGACGATGATGGGAAGGATATGCTTAGCGGCTTTCATCTAATTAGAATTTATTGGCGCTTGGCCGCCCAATTTTAAGACCAGTATCCAGCTTGTTTCAATGGTGTTTAAGAGATACTATCAGCACCGAGTTTTAGCATTTAGCGGTTGAGCTATCCAATGAGAGAATTTCAATAGGCTGCTAAAGTTGGGTCAAAGGATATAAAATAAAAAACCCGCTCCTAAAAGAAGCGGGTTAATTTATTTCTTTACGAATCGTTCAAATTAAACAGCTTTGCTTAAATCAGCACCTGCTTTGAACTTCACTACGTTTTTAGCTTTGATCGTAATTTCTTTTCCTGTTTGAGGGTTTCTTCCTTTTCTTGCAGCTCTTTTCTTCACATCCCAAGATCCAAATCCAACTAAAGCAACTCTGTCACCTTTTTTAAGGCTTTTAGTAGTGCATGTAACAAAAGCATCTAATGCTCTTTTAGCGTCTGCCTTCGACAAACCAGCGTCAGAGGCCATTGCCTCTATTAATTCGGCTTTATTCATTTTAAAATAAATTTAGGTTATTAAAAATTTTAATTGTGTTCTCTTTTGAACGAGGCCAAATATATGTGGAAATGCACGCCAGCCAAGAGATACAGGAAAAAAACGTGCATTTTGTTGATAAAAACGGACAAATGTGGATAAACCCGGGTAATTTTGACCAAAAATCGCTGTATTCCTTGAATTTAGCAGCCTCCAGAGCTTGGTCAAAAAAAGGTCTAAACTAGACCAGCATCAGGTTTTCTTGAGCCCTGAAGCCATTTAGAAATGCCTGAACGTTCATCTTACCTTTTCCTTGAGGGATCAATTCTAAAATAGATATCCATCCATCCTTGCGGATATACTCCGTCGAGTTGTGCCCCATGCCCGCAAGATCGAAGTTCTCCAGGATATTGAGCATTTCCACGAGCATGATCCCACCGCCGGGAGGATGGCAGGTGGCGATGGAGAAATCGCGGTATGTGCCGCGCAAGGGCTCGGTGCGCGTGAGCCGGTACTGCTCCAGGTCCGCCTTGCGCAGGAGACCGCCATTGGCCTGCATATCCGCATCGATCCGATCGGCGATCTCGCCGCGGTAGAAGACGTCGGCGCCCCCCTTGGCGATCAGGCTCAGCGAGCGGGCAAGGTCCGGGTTGGCGACATGCTCGCCGATGCGCTTGGGATTGCCGTCCGCATCGAAATAGGCCTCGCGGCCGGTCTTCGTGATGGCGAGCCGTTCGGACACCTGCACGCGGCCAAGATCGGCACCGTGGGTCCACCAGTAGTAGACATGCGGACGGACATGGAAGCCGGCTTCGGCCTGCTTGACCGCGGGAGCGCAGATATCCGCCCACTCCCAGCTGCCATAGTCCCGGGCCACATCGTGATAGGCAAGCAGCGAGCCTGGCGTCGTGATGGCCTGGTATCCGAGATCGTTGACATTGCCCTTGAGGATGAAGCCAAAGCCGTCCCGGGTCTCGCCCTCCAGAAGATCCAGCCACATGTCCGGCGTGGCGCCCAGCGGCGTCTTGCCGTGAAAATCGATGCATTCATGTACGCCCCGCCGGGGATCGAAGACCTGGCAGGTGCCGAACCCGGCGATGCCGCACATCTGGGGGTCCACGACCCCTTGCACCAGGGCGGCGGCCATGGCCGCGTCCACCGCGTTGCCGCCGCGCATCAGGACCCGGGCGCCCGCTTCTGAGGCTTCCGGCTGGGCCGTGACGATCATGGCGCTTGGGGTGTCGGGCATGGGGTGTCTCCTGTTAACGGCCCGGCCAGGGCTCTTCGTATTTTTCCTCCAGCGGGACACCGAGCGACATCAGCATCCGGCCGACGCAGACATAGAAGCTGGCCGTCAGCGTCAGTTCAATGATTTCCGCATCGTTGAAGTGGGCCTTGAGGTCCTCCAGGCATTCCGGGGAGGCCCCCGGACCGCGGGTTACCTCTTCAGCCAGCTGCAGCGCAGCCCGCTCCGCCGCACTCGCGCTCGAGGGCACTTCTCCTGCATAGAGCGCGTCCACCTCTTCCTGTGTGACGCCCGCCTGAAGGGCCAATGGCACATGATGGGCCCATTCATACGCAGTCCGCGAAATCTCCGCGCCGCGCAGGATCATCATTTCCCGCAGGCGTCTCGGCGTCTTCGCCTCCAGCCTGAGCGGCCAGGCAATATCGAGCCAGGCGCGCAGCATCTGTGGGGAGTGGCCGAGGGTCTTGTAGAGGTTGGGAACAGCCGGCCAGTGGCCGCGCACCTCCTCGAACATGGCGCGGACATCCCGGTCATCCGGTGTCTCCGGCAGCAAAGGGAGCCGGGATTGCGGCCGGCTCATAGGGGAAGCTGCCGGCCGAGGCCGAGCCCTTGCGCCTTCTTCAGCATGGCCGCGCCGAGAGCGATGTCGGACAGGGACAAGCCGCGGTGCCAGAACAGGATTGTCTCTTCATCGGTTTCCCGCCCGGGCTTCATGCCGGCTGCAATCTGCCCGATCTCCGCGTGCAGGGTCTCTTCCGTCAGCTTTCCGTCGTCCACGTGACGGCGCAGGCACCCGAAGGGACCGGCAGATGCCTGGCCCCAGTCATCCATGACGATCTTGTCCATGATGTCGGTAATATCATACTCGACCGTGCTCATGGTGCCGTAGGGAATGACGAGCGCGCCCTTCTTGATCCAGGATGTCTTGAACAGCGGCTCCGGCTGCAACAGCCTGCTCGCCTCCACCATGATGTCGGCGCCCTCCAGGCAGTCCTGCCAGTTGTCTGTGACCGTGACCTTCTTGCCGAGGTCGGTGCTGAGGCGCTCGCCGAAGGCATCCCGGCTTTCAGGCCGTCTGGAGTGCACGCGGATCTCGTCGAAATCGAAGAGATGATCCAGCAGCCGCACGTTCCAGTAGGAGGACCCGCGCGCGCCGATATTGCCGAGAACCCGTGAGTCCTTGCGCGCCAGATACTTGCCCCCCAGCGCCGTCAGGGCGCCGGTGCGCATGTCGGTGATGGCCGTGCCGTCAAGGATCGCCCGTGGCATCCCCGTCTGCGGATCGAACAGCAGCACAAAGGCCATCTCGGACGGCAGGCCGAGCTTGTAGTTGTGGACGTAATCGCCGACGACCTTCACGCCGGCGAACTCGCCGATGGCGCCGCGCAGCACGTTGAAGTGGCCGTCCACATCCTTGGGCCTGAGATGCATGCGCGGCTCGATGACGGTCCTGCCCTGGCCCTGCTCGATGATCTGGTCGTCGATCGCCTGAAGGATTTCCGCATCGGAAAACTCCAGCGCATCGATGTCCGCGCCGGAGAGATAGGTGAATTCCACGTCCGGATGGCTCATGGGTCAGTGCAACTCCTCTGGGACCGGTTCGGCCATCTTGCCGGCTCTCACCCGTTCCCGGGTGCCTTCGGTCTGCTCGTCGTTGAACGCATCGCCCATTTCGTCTGCAAGGTCCTTCAGACGCAGGCCGGAGGTTACGGGATAGGCGCTGCCTTCCAGCTGCAGGCCCCGGTGCCTCGCCCAGACGGCGTATTTCTTCTTCATCTGATGGGGCTGGATCGCCGTCATATCGTCCGGCATCATATCCTCACCTTCGGTGGAGAGGGCGCCGGCTGCGACCGCAGCATCGAGAAGTTCCTGACCTGCGGCGGTGCGCACGACAAGTGCGTTCATGCCGGGATCCTGATCTTCGACGGCCGGATCGGGCGAGCCGCCCGGCCAGGTATCCGATGCGGCGATATCGGCGCTCTCGCCAATACCGTCCGGGCAGATCTTGCAGCGGAACGGCAGCGACCAGCCGCTCTCGTCCTCACCCCAGAAATCCGTGTAGCGCATGTTTGTAACGGTGCCGTCACGGGTCTCGAACGTGGTCGGACCGGGGCAGCCCCTGCCGCGATAGCGGAACCGCACCACGTCGCCGCGCGCAATGCCACTTTTGGTGAGAAAGTCGTCCATTGCGGCAGGTGGCATGTAGCCTCCGCAGACGAGAGTGAGCCAGTATCGGACCAGCCGGTCCACGCGTTCGTCGTGGCGGGCGAAGTTGCGCAGGGCGCTGACGTCGCAGGGCTTGCCGATAAAGGCGAATGACCTGCCCCGATCGAGTACTTCGCGCAGATTGACCAGCGTCGCCGTCGGGCCATAGCGGGAGCCGGCGGCATCCCAGACATCGCCGCGCGTAAAGCTCAACGTGCTCTCACCGAATGTGGGTTCGCTCGTTGAGCTCCTGGTGTGAAAAACAAAGTCAACGCGTTCCGACTCAAGCAGATACATGCCGAGTGCGGTCAAAACGCCGGCGGTGGACCCCTCAAAGCGCACCTCCGGATCACCGGCATGGCTGAGTACAATGCGCCGATAGGGTCCCCACACCAGGTCGGTCCGGGTGTTGTCGTCAATCAACCTTTCCGGCAGGCCGTCGATACGGCTCGCCGGGCAGATGTCGAGGATGCGATCAACCGTCTCATGGTCCAGTTCATCGGACGCGACCGGTCGGATATGGCCGTTCGAAACCCTGACGGCTTTCACCTTGTCCGGCCCCGCCACGGCTTCACAGACGCCGCAGCCTATGCACAGACCATCCTGCACGATCTTGTAGAGCCGCTCCTGAGGGGTGGCCTGCATGGATGCTAACCGGTTACGGTGATGGCTTTGGTCTCGCAGTAATTGGCCAGCGCTGCGAGCCCCTTTTCGCGGCCGATGCCACTCTGCTTGTAGCCGCCGAACGGGACCGTGTCGCCGGCGCCGTGGTAGCCGTTGATAAACACCTGGCCGGCTTCCACGGACCTCGCATACTTCATGGCGGCGGTAATGTCCCGGGTATGCACTCCGGCTGCGAGCCCGTAATCGGTGCTGTTCGCGATCTCGATGGCGTGGTCGACATCATCGACTGTCATGATCGCGAGTACGGGCCCGAACACCTCTTCTCTCGCCAGCTCATCATCGGCAGGAACGTTCGGTGCGATCGTGGGCTCGAAGAAGAATCCGCCCTCACAGCCCTCCACAGTGGCGGGGTTGCCGCCGCAGGCGAACTCCAGGCCCCGTTCGCGTGCGCGCTGGGTATAGCCGGTGACTGTCTGCAGCTGCCGGTTGGAGACCAGCGGACCCATGTCCGGATTGTCGAGGCCGTGCCCCAGCACCATCTTGCGCGAGCCGTCAACCAGCCGCTCGGCGAGTTCGTCGTGCAGCGGCTCTTCCACCAGAAGGCGGGTGCCTGCAGAACAGATTTGACCGGCATTGCGGTAGACCGCGTTGAGCGCATCCGGCACCACCTTGTCGAGATCGGCATCCTTGAGGATCAGATGCGGAGACTTGCCGCCAAGCTCCAGCGTCACCGATGCAAGGTGGGTCGCCGCGGCGGTCATCACGCTCTTGCCGGTGGCGACCGAGCCGGTGAAAGTGACGTGCCCCACGTCCGGATGCTCCGCCAGCGCCGCGCCAGCGGTTTCGCCATAGCCGGTGACCACATTGCAGACGCCTGCGGGCAAGCCGCAATCGACCATGAGTTCTGCCAGCATGATCGCAGTCAGCGGGGTGTCTTCGGCGGGCTTCACCACGGCCGTGTTTCCGCAGGCGAGCGCCGGTGCCACGCCGCGCGCCACCATGGAGACGGGCACGTTCCAGGGCACGATATGGCCGGTGACGCCGATGGGTTCCAGTAGGGTGAAGCAGGTCTTGCCGTTGCCGAGCGGGATGGTTTCGCCCTGCAGCTTGTCCGCCATCCCGGCGTAGTAGCAGAAATAGTCGGCCGTCCGCTGAATGGTCGCGAAGGCTTCTTTGTAGGGCTTGCCCTGGTCCAGTGTCTCGATCAATGCGAAGCGCTCCGCCTGGGCGCGGACCGCCTCGCCGATCTTCCAGAGAAGCTGGCCTCTCGCCCGTGGCGCCATATCGGCCCACCCGCCTTTCAGCGCAGTCTTGGAATCCGCCACGGCCCGGTCGATGTCCGCCTTTTGGCCGGAGGGGACGCTGGCAATCACCGCGCCTGTTCCAGGATCGACACTGTCGAAGCGTTCGCCGTCGACCGCGTCCGCCAGATCGCCGGCAATGTACATCCGGGAGGGCAGGGCGCCGGCCCGTTCCTCCACTTCTGCAAGTCTTGAACTCAACGGTTCGGCCCCTCTCCTTGGCTATTCGGCAGCGCTTCGCCGCTCTGCAGCGCGGGCGGTTGCCGTTTCTGCTGCAGATGCGCCGGCAAGCTTGCCGAAGACGGCGCCGGACATGAGGCCGGTCCCGCCGGGATAGTTGAAGTAGAATATGCCGCCCACCAGCTCGCCCGCGGCGAACAGGCCGGAAATCTGCTCAAGGTCGGTATCCAGGACATTGGCGCCGGTATCGACGCGCAGGCCGCCGAAGGTGAAGGTGATGCCGCAGGTCACCGCATAGGCCTCAAAGGGCGGCTCATCGAGGGTGTTCGCCCAGTTGGACTTGCGCACCCCATTGGAGCGCCCGCCGCGGCCGTCCTTCACATTCGGATTGAACGGCGTGTCCTGATCGACGGAGGCGTTGTATTCAGCCAGGGTCTCCACCGCCGCTTCGGGATCGACCCCGTCCAGCTTGGCAAGCAATTCCTCAAGGGTGTTGCCCGTGACCTTGGTGACCTGCCGGATGCGGTATTCGTCCCGGAGGAGATGGACCACTTTCTGGTCAAAGATCTGCCAGGCGAACTGGCCCGGCTGCTTCAGGATGACGCCGCCATATTTGGCGTAGGTATAGTTGCGGAAGTCTGCACCCTCATCGACGAAGCGCTTGCCCTCGGCATTGATCATTATGCCGAAGGGATAGGAGTGTTTCTGGAAATTGTCGCCGACAGCAAGATCGCCGAACTCCGGAGCATTGCGCTCCCAGCCCACTGCATGACTGCCGGACCAGTGGCCGTAGGGGGCAGCCCCGATGTCCAGGGCCATGCGGATGCCGTCACCGGTGCTGAAACGGCTGCCGCGCACCTTGCACAGATCCCAGCCCGGCCCGAGATAGCGCGTGCGCCATTCATGGTTGGCCTGGAACCCGCCGGACGCGATCACCACAGCGTCCGCTTCCAGTTCGTAGACCTCGCCGTCCTGTTTCACACGGACCCCGTGGACCCCGTGTTCGTCGGCGACGAGGGAGAGCGCCTTTGCGCCATAGCGAATCTCGATCCCGTGCCGTTGCGCGGACTCCGTCAGGGCATCGACCAGACCGGGGCCGCCACCCCAGCTTTCAACAGTGAGCCCGCCCCAGAACTTGAACTTGCCGTCGACCTGGAAGGCCTGCCGGCCCCAGATCGGCTGAAACCGCACCCCCTTGTCCCGCATCCACTGAACCGTGTCACGGGACCGCGTTACAAGCTGTTCCACGAGATCGGGATCGCAGCGGTACTCGGTGACCCGGCCCATGTCGTCGAAGAACTGCTCTTCGGTATAGGTGCCGAAATCGGTTTTCTCGACTTCCTCATCCGTGAGATCGGGCATCAATGCCCGGAGGTCCTCTATGCCGTCATAGACGCAACGGATGGCGCCCGCGGTAAAGCGGCTGTTGCCGCCCGATTCCTCAAGCGGCGCCCGTTCCAGGACGACGACGTCAGCGCCGTTCTCCTGCGCGGACAGGGCTGCACAGAATGCGGCATTCCCGCCGCCGATCACCACAACACGAGCCAACAGAACCTCCTCTCAGGACGCAAGCGAAGCTATCGCCTGGCCCGGAGGCATGCAATCGGGCCAGGCGAAAAAATGTTCACCTTGAACGGGGGAGCCACCCCGCAGAATGAGTCAGTAGGAGAAGCGCAGCTTCATCGACGCAATGCCGGCGGCAACGTTCAGGCCCGACTGGCCCTGCACGCTGACCGGCTGCAAGGTGATGGAGTTGCCACCGCCCACGAGGGCGTTCGCGCCGACGCCAAGACCTGCCGTGGCTTCGGCCGTTGCGCCGCCATAGGTGCCCTGAAGGGCGCCGGGATCAAGGTTAGTGCGGGGTGCGAACACGGCCCAGGCCATGTAAGCCTTGCCGGTGACGCCGATATCCAGACCGAATTTGCTGATGCTGCCGGTGTACCGCTCGACGCGGCCCGCCTGTTCAAAGCGGCAGTTCATCTCTTTGGAGGAGCCGAAAATGAAGCCGATGCCTCCGGCCACCACGCAATTGAGGACGCCGATCTCTACCGCGTTCTGTGCGGCCGCGCGTTCAGCGCCGAGGCTGGCCATCATGACGAGTGCCGCGCTTGTGGTGATCAGAAACTTCTTCATCCGTGTCTCCTGTCAGGTGTGACGTGTGGGGTGGGTTCGCATTTCGGCCACATCAAAGCCCTGAGATTATGGCCGGTTTTGGGTGCCGGGCGCCAGACTATCAATTGCCGCATTGACCCGCCAGCGCCGTTGCGTATCTAAATCAGCTCAATTCGCGGGCTCGGCCGCGTAATCAGGAGACACCTCTCATGACAGTCTGCATTGTTGGTTGGTCCCATCTTCCGTTCGGCAAGCGCGAGGAGCCTGATGTCGAAGGCCTTATCGGCGGCGTCGTCAACGAGGCCCTGGCCGATGCGGACGTCGAGGCCCGCGATATCGATTCCATCCATGTGGGCCTCTTCAATTCAGGCTTTCAGAAACAGGATTTCCCGGCCTCTCTCGTCCTCCAGGCCAATGACGACCTGCGCTTCAAGCCCGCAACCCGCGTGGAGAACGCCTGTGCCACCGGCTCTGCAGCGGTCCATGCGGCGATCGACAAGATTGAGGCCCGCAAGAGCCGGTTCGCCCTTGTCGTGGGCGCGGAGAAAATGACCGCAACCCCTGGCCTCCAGATCGGGGACACCCTGCTCAACGCCTCCTACCGCAAGGAAGAAGAGGACGTGGAGGGCGGCTTTGCCGGTATCTTCGCCAAGATCGCCCAGAACTACTTCCAGCAATATGGCGACAAGTCCGAGGCACTGGCGCGCATCGCGGCCAAGAATCACAAGAACGGCGTTGCCAATCCATACGCCCAGATGCGCAAGGATCTGGGGTTTGAGTTCTGCAACGAGATCTCCGAGAAGAATCCCTATGTGGCCGGCCCCCTGCGCAGGACCGACTGTTCGTTGGTCTCCGACGGCGCCGCGGCATTGGTGCTGACCGATGTGGAGACCGCCCTGACCATGAAGAAGGCGGTGGCCTTCCGGGCAGCCGTGCAGGTCAACGATTTCCTGCCGATCTCGCGGCGCGACATCACGAAGTTCGAGGGTTGTGCGGAAGCCTGGCGCCAGGCTTTCGATCGGTCCCGGACCGGTCTGGACGATTTGAGCCTGGTCGAAACCCATGACTGCTTCACCATCGCCGAGCTGATCGAGTACGAAGCCATGGGCCTGGTGCCTGCCGGCGAGGGCGAGCGCGTGATCAATGAGGGCTGGACCGAGAAGGACGGCCGGCTGCCGGTCAATCCGTCCGGCGGTCTGAAGTCCAAGGGCCATCCGATCGGCGCGACCGGGGTTTCCATGCATGCGCTGGGCGCCATGCAGGTGACCGGTCAGGCCGGCGACATGCAGATCAGGGACGCCCGGCTGGCCGGCATTTTCAACATGGGCGGCGCAGCCGTCGCCAACTTCGTCAGCATTCTTGAACCGCTGCGCTAATCGGCCGAGGCACTGAAATCAGCGACTGCCGTGATCACGGCCTCATCGGCGAGGATGTCGATATGGCCGAGCCCCTCGGTTGCGCTGGCTTTCAGGCGAGCGTGTCCGGCGTTCGCAACTAGCGACGTCTTGAAGCCTACAAATGGGTCCTCGCGGTCGTGATACGCGATCACCGGCAGGTCGATCTGATCCAGCAGCTGCCGGGTGTCGGCCTCATGCAGCAGGCCACTAAGGTCGGCGTCCGCCCTTGACCGGATTGCGCCGATCACCTCCGCGCTCAACCCGGCCGCGGCGCCCAGGCCGTCGATCACCGAAGCCAGACTGACCGGCCCGCTGACGAGGGCGAGCCGTTCTGCCTCCACCCGACCGCCAATATGGCTGTGCCCCTTCACTGCGAAACAGGCCAGAAGGCTACCGAGCGAGTGGCCGACGATGGCTTGAACCGGGCCGAACTGCGTGGTGATCTCGAGGATGGATTTCAGCGAGTTGAGCGTATCGACGTCCTTGCTGCCGGACTTGCCATGCCCGGGAAGATCGGGCGCCAGCACCCGGAATCCCCGCTGCCGGAGCGGCTCGACGAATTTCGCCATGGACCCGGCCTCCCCGCCCCATCCGTGCAGCAGGAGGATCGCCGGCTGGCCGGGGCTCTCCTCCTGCCCCCAGTGATAGAGAAAGGCGTCGCCGCCAGGCGTGGAAACGATGCGGGACTCTGCCGCTTCCAGAATCGGCTGTGCATCCTTCAGCAGGCGCTGTTCCTCAGGCGTCTTGAAATTGAAGGCCGATGGCCGCCGGAACAGCCAGTACCCGATATTGGCGGCAAGTTGGGGCCTGTGGCGGCAAAGGGCCCCGAAGATGGTTTGAGTGAGCCGGATAATCATGTGGGCCCGGCTTTCATGCCCTACTAGCCTTCGATCTTCTTCTGCAGGGCTTCGGTCAGCAGGCGGACGAAACCGCGGCTCGTGTCATCGGTGAGATCCCCGTTCTCGTCGAATTTCGTTCCCGCCAGGCCGACGAAGACCTCCGGCTTGTTGACAATATCCGCATCAAGGGCATTCAGCACCTTGCGCAGGTCGTACTGCACCCGCCCGGTGCCCATGGGGCCCGCGGCGGCGCCCATGATGGCCGTCGGCTTGCCGGCAAACGGCATCGGCTTCACCCGGCTCAACCAGTCGATCAGGTTCTTCAATCCGCCCGGGATGGAGAAATTGTACTCAGGCGTGGCGAAGAACAAACCGTCCGCCTGTGCGATCCGCTCGGCGATTTCCTGAACACCGTCCGGGATGCCGTGCGCGGCTTCATCGTCGCCGTTGTAGAGCCCGATGTAATTGTACTGCAGGATCTCGATTCCATCCGGCACAAAGGCCGAAGCGGCGCGCAGCAGACCTGTATTGTATGACGCTGTGCGGAAGCTTCCGGAGATGCCGAGTATTTTCATTGTCTGAGATCCTGTTCAGGTTCGGGGAGCGGCTGATATTGGGCGAGGTGCCGGTTGATACAAGTCTTGCCTAAACCGAGACGTGCTGCACCAGGCGGTCCATGAACTGATCGCAGAGCGCCACCTGCTCCAGGCTGACGAACTCGTCCGGCTTGTGAGCCTGCTTGATGCTGCCCGGTCCGCAAATCACGGTCGGAATATCGATCTGCTGAAAATATCCGGCCTCGGTTTGATAGGACACGGCATGGGTCTCGTTCTGGCGGGCCAGCGCCATGACCAGGGTTTCCGCGGGCGAGCCGTCCTGCGGCCACAGCGCCGGCACGAACTGGTCGTGCCAGATCTCGATACCTGTTTCCTTGCTGACGGCGTGCATCTTCGGCAGCAGGTGCTTCTCCGCAAATCCGCGCAGCCGCTCGACGACCTCCTCCGGCTCAAACCCGGGAACGCCCCGCGCCTCCCACTCGAACCGGCAGTGTTTGGGGATGATATTGGTCGCCGTGCCGCCCTCGATCAGCCCGACATGGAGGGTCGTGTAGGGGGGCTCGAAGCGGTGATCGCAGCTCGGATGGTTCTTGTATTCCTCCGCCATCCGGCTGATCTCGCCCAGCAGCTCCCCCGCCATCAGAATGGCGCTGACACCGAGATGGGTCATCGACGAATGTCCCTCGAGCCCATTGACCTCCGTGACGAACCGGTGGCCGCTCTTGTGGGCGTTCACCACGGTCATGTCGGTGGGCTCGCCGACAATGACGATAGAGGGCAGGGGCAGGTGTTCCTTGATGTGCTTGACCATGGGCTGCACCCCGAGGCAGCCCACCTCTTCGTCATAAGACAGCGCGAAATGGATCGGCGTGGACAGGTTCTTGCCCGCAAGATCGGGGACGCGGGCAAGGGCGATGGCGATGAAGGCCTTCATGTCGCAGGCCCCGCGGCCGAACAGCCTGCCGTCCCGCTCGACCACCGAAAACGGATCGGAGGACCAGTCCTGTCCGTCGATGGGCACGACATCGGTATGGCCCGACAGCACGATGCCGCCGCGGTCATCAGGCCCGACCGTGGCGTAAAGATTGGCCTTCGAGCCGTCCTCGTTGGGGATCAGGAGACTGTCGATGCCCCAGCCCTTCAGATAGTCCTGTACGAAGCCGATAAGCTCCAGATTCGAATCCCGGCTCGTCGTGTCATAGGCAATCAGCCGGTCGATCAGTTCACGGGAGCTGTAGGTTGTTCCGGCCATCTTTCCTCACTGTTCAGCCTGCCTGTGCGCGCTGAAAGGTTATTGCACGCCTCTAACTGCGCCAAAAGAGCGGGGAAAAGAGGACGAGCACCGTCAGGAGTTCCAGCCGTCCGAGCAGCATGCCGAAGCTCAGAACCCATTTCGCCGAATCCGGCAGGAGCTTGTAGGTCTCCGCCGGTCCGACGATGGGCCCAAGGCCAGGACCCACATTTGCGATTGCGCTGGCGGCGGCCGACATCGCCGTCAGGTGGTCGAGCCCGATCAGGCTCAGCACGAGGGCAAGCACGCCAAAGCAGACGAAGAACAGAAAGATGAAGCTCATCACCGCTGCAATGACATTGTCCTCAAGGCGGGCCCGGTTGTAGCGGGCCGGAAACACCCCGTTCGGATAGAGCATGCGGTTCACGCTGACCCGCACGTTTTCCAGGATCACCTGTATGCGGAACGTCTTCAGTCCGCAGGATGTCGAGCCGGCGCAGCCGCCCAGGAACATGATGCAGAAGAAGAAGACCAGGGAAAAGCCGCCCCATACGCCGAAATCGGTTGTGGCATAGCCAGTTCCGGTCACCATGGAGATTACATTGAAGATCGCATATTGCAGGGCGAGCCCCGTGGGATTTGCATCGATGGCAATCTGATAGATCCAGGCGATGAGGATCAGCGTTGCGACCAGGATCAGGAAGAACCTTACCTGGGTGTCTCGGAAGAGAGGCAGGGCGTTTCCTCTGAGCGCGATCAGGTAGAGGGCAAAGGGCAGGCTGCCCATCAGCATGAAGACCGATGCGACCATGTCGATTGCAAGGGAATCATAATGGCCGATCGACAGATCGTGGGTGGAGAAACCGCCGGTCGCGATCGTGGTCATGGAGTGGATGACAGCGTCGAACATGCGCATGCCCGCAAAGAAATAGGCCACTGCACAGGCCGCGCTCAGCCCTGCGTAGAGAAGGGCGAGGGAGCCCGCGATCTGGGTCGCCCGGGGCAGAATCTTTTCCGATGTGTCCGAGGATTCCATCCGGAAGAGCTGCATGCCGCCGACCTGCAGCATGGGCAGCACCGCGATCGACATGACGATGATGCCGATGCCGCCGATCCACTGCAGAAGGCCGCGCCAGAGCAACTGGCCGGGCGCCGTGCGGTCAAGCCCTGTGATCACGGTCGCTCCGGTGGTCGTCAGCCCCGACATGCTTTCAAAGAAGGCGTCGGTGAAGGAGAGTTGCAGCTCTCCCAGCCAGAACGGCAGGGCGGCGAAGGTGACCAGGGCGATCCATGAGACCACGGTCAGTACGAAAGCCTGCTTGACGCTGAGGGCTTCCGCCCGCCCCCAGGTCGCCAGCACCAGGGTGATGCCGCAGAAGAGTGTGATGCCGGCGGAGAACGTGAATGTCAGCCAGTCGGGACTTCCCAGCAGGATGTCGAGGATGGCCGGAAGCAGCATCGCGCAGCCCAGTGTCGTCAGCAGAATGCCCGCGACGAGAATGATGGGTTTGAAGTCGAACACCACGGATATGCCGCCCTGTGGTTTGCGCTGCCGGGTCGTGGGTCCAGCCTCAGTGGACTGCGCCTGTCACATGGGGGCTATCGAGGGAAAACGCGGGAATGTCCACATCGAAACGGTCTCCGCTGCTGGAGCGCATGTTGTAGGAGCCGACCATGAAACCGCTGGGCGTCGCGAGAGGAGCACCCGATGTGTACTCAAAGCGGCCGCCTGGTTCCAGCACCGGCTGTTCTCCCACCACGCCGTCGCCGCGGACTTCCTGGACATTGCCCTGGGCGTCGGTGATCCGCCAGTAGCGAGTGAGCAACTGGACGGTCTCGCCGCCCCGGTTCTCGATTGCAATCGTGTAGGCCCAGAAATATCTCCCGTCCTCGGGCGATGACTCGGAGTCGAGGAAAAATGGCTTCGCCGAAACATGGATCGCGCGGGTCGTCTGATTGTACATCGTGGATCTCCGTGAAACCGGGCCTTCGTCAATCGGCCCTAAATTACCGCAAGCTGATGCCGGGTTTCCAGCCAGTTATCCACCGGCCTCCGGTTTGGGGTTGAACGGCGCAGGTGCGCGTAGGATTAGTGCGGGCAGACATCCGATGTGGACGCCCCATACCCATGAATACGTCAACGGCAGCGCTGATCGAAGAGACCACCGGCCAGACGGGGATTCTGCCGGCCTCCGAAGTGCGCGCGCTGGCGGCGGCCGGCGGGATCAGCTGCGCCGAACCATTTGACGGCGATCAGGTGCAACCTGCCAGTCTTGATCTTCGGCTCGGAGCGAAAGCCTATCGGGTGCGCGCCAGTTTCCTGCCGGGTGCGGGAAACGCCGTCTTTGAGCGGTTGCGGCAGCTTTCCCTGCATGAGTTCGACCTGAGCGAGGGCGCTGTTCTGGAGACGGGCTGCGTCTATATCGTCCCGCTACAGGAAGCACTCGACCTGCCGGAGGGCATATCCGCGTCTGCCAATCCCAAGAGTTCCACCGGCCGGATAGATGTTTTCACCCGGGTGATTGCCGACGGAGCGCAGGAGTTCGATCAGGTGCCGTCAGGCTATTCTGGTCCTCTCTATGCGGAAATCTCGCCGCGAACATTTTCCGTGCTCGTCAGGCCTGGATCCCGGCTGTCGCAGATCAGGTTCCGCAGCGGGGACATCGAGGCATCCGATGACCTGATCCGCACCCTCCATGCGGACGAGCCGCTGATCACCTCCGGCGACGTCAACATCGACAACGGTCTGGCACTCACGGTTGACCTGTGCCGCCAGAAACCGGACCTGCCGGTCGGGTTCCGGGCCAAGCGCCATGCCGGCCTGATTGATGTCGATCGCAAGGAGGCTTGCGCGGTGGGGGAGTATTGGGAACCGATCTGGTCGGAAGGCGAACTGGTGCTGGATCCGGACCAGTTCTACATTCTGGCCTCCAAGGAAGCGGTTCGGGTGCCGCCGAGCTACGCGGCGGAGATGGTGCCGTTCAACCCGCTGGTCGGGGAATTCCGTGTTCATTACGCGGGCTTTTTCGATCCAGGCTTCGGTCATTCTTCGGGCGGCGGAGAAGGCGCGCGAGCGGTTCTCGAAGTGCGCAGTCATGAAGTGCCTTTCATCCTGGAGGACGGCCAGATCATCGGCCGCCTCATCTACGAGCGTCTCAGCGCGCCGCCGGAGCAGGTATATGGCCAGGGCATCGGTTCCAACTACCAGCGCCAGGGCCTCAAGCTCTCCAAGCACTTCAGGCCTTTCGATCCTTCATTGCGCTGAGGACCGTCTTGACTGTTTCATGCCGTGCACCGTCTTCTCCCAGTAGAAGGGAGCGGTGATGAGCTGCCAGACCGCATACCAGCCTGCAACGGACATCAGCAGCCAATAGAATGGCATTGTCCAGATGTGCCGTTTGAGGCCTGTAAGCCCCCTGACTGCGGCGGCGCGCCGGGCGGTTTCCATGGCCACGCCATACCCCAGGATGAGCACCACCGCCTGAAGAGCAAAGGCGGCGGGTGCAATCAGGCTGTCTTGTGCCGGCCATATGGAGCCGGTGGCGAGGCCGTATGCAATGGCCGCAAGGAAGAAAGGATGGACCAGGGCGGAAATGACCATGCCGCCCATGAGGATCTGGAAGACCGCGAATCCGGCAGTGCCCATATCCTGCCAGGTCTCCACCGGGTGGCGCATGTGTACCAGCCAGGTCTGCATCCAGCCCTTGAGCCAGCGCGAGCGCTGCCGGAGCCAGTTGCCGAGGGAGAAGGCGGCCTCCTCGTAGGTTGTCGAATCAAGCGTCCCGATGCGGTAGCCCAGCCGGTCCAGCCTCAGTCCCAGATCTGCATCTTCTGTGACGTTGTAGGCGTCCCACCCACCTGCCGCGCGCAGGTGCTCCGTTCTGAAATGGTTTGAAGTGCCTCCCAGCGGCAGCGGCAGGCCTGCGGCTGAAAGTGCCGGGAGCAGCACGTCGAAGAGTGAGGCATATTCCAGGGCAAACTGACGGGTCAGCCAGTTCCGTGTCGGGTTGTAGTAGGTCAGCGCCGCCTGCAGGCAGCCGAGGTTCTCCGGTCCAGCGGCAAACTCCGCCGCCGCCTTGCGGAGCTGGTCAGGCTCCGGAATGTCCTCGGCATCGTAGATCGTGATCAGTTCGCCAACGGCGAAGGGCAGGCCATAGTTGAGGGCCCGTGGCTTGGTCTGGGGGCTGCCCGGCGGAACGATGATGACCTCGAAACATCCCGGCAGCTGATGGGCACGGACGGCGCGGATCGACGCCCGGTCCGAGGCTTCCAGGATGATCTTGATATCAAGCAAAGCCGCCGGATAGTCGAGTGAGCACAGGCCGTCCAGCAATTGCGGCACCATGTGGGCCTCCTTGAACAGGGGGACAAGCACGGAATAGAAGGGAAGCTCGTGATCCTCCAGCGGCGGCGCCTCGGCAACCGGTTCCGCCGGCCACAAGGCCAGGGCCCGCAAGGCGACAACGGACAGGAAATACACCGATGCAAAGCCGAGCAAAACGGCCGAGACGGTATTGGGGGAGAACAGCGCCAGCCCCACCAGCGAGGTTGCCAGGAGCGAAACTGTCAGAACCTGACCCGGGCTGAGGCGGCGTGATGCAGAAAACTCCGGCGTCTCCGCAGCGAGCTGGTTTGCGGCCCTGTCCGTCAGTTCGCGGGAAAATGCCAGTCTGAAACCGTCTCCGAACTCCTGGCGGGTGGTGAGGGCGGTCAGATCGAGATCACGTTCTCCCATGGCCGGGCTGTGCCGACGGGAAGCTGGCAAAATGGCCGCGTGGGATGTGTGCCCCAGTGTCCAGCTCACTGGCACGGCGCCTTGCGAGACCATCCCGGGAATATCCGCCGGACTGCAGACCCTCGCAATCGTCTCGAGGTCGTGCCGTCCGATGTGGGGAACGGAAAATCGGTGGGCGATCGCGCCGGCGCACATGTGTGCGGATGTCAGACCGTAACAGATGACATTGCTTGCGACATCTGTCCCCACCCGATCGCGCTCACGCCTGGAGAATGCCTGATCCTGAGGGGACACGAACGACGTGCCGGCTTCTTCGAAGCCCCAGTCGTGAGCCTCATCGGAAACCTGATCATAGGTCTCCGGCAATTGATCTCCGCCATATGGTGGCGGATCCACGCGCGCACGCGCGTAGCCAACGGTGGCCATGTCGAGCTCCCCGGTTTAGCTCGGCTTTCACCCATGTAACACTTAAAGTTGTATCGCCTTCGCTCTGGCGGTGCAAACCGGTTTATGGGAAAAGGGCGGCGAAGAGCGTGATGCGGCAATGAAATCTGAGTTTCTGACACGGCTTTCCGCGGTGGTGGTTGCGGGTCTGTTGGTCTGCCTGGCGGCGGCCACTGATGTGCGCGCGCAGGATGCCAGCGAGCCCGATCCCTATCCGGTGCCGCTGTTCTGGAAGGTTGGAAAACCTGAGCCCGCTCCCGATCTCAGCAAGTTCCAGACAGTCCGCGTCATCACCGCAGAGGATTATCCCCCGTTTCACTTCCGGGATGCAGCCGGAGAGCTTGCCGGTTTCGATGTCGAGATCATGCGCGGCATTTGCACGACCTTGCGGCTGACGTGCGAGTTTTCAACCGGGCCGTTCGGAAATCTCCTCCAGGCCCTGGAAGAGGGTCTCGTGGATGTCGCGATCGCCTCCATCGCAAGATCCGCGACCAACCTCGAAAGGGTCGATGTCTCAAGGCCTTACTTCCGCTCTGCCGCGGTATTCGCGGTCCGTCTGCAGAACCCCATTGGCGAGGCCCGGCCCCGGGCCCTGGCCGGCCGCCGCCTGGGTGTCCTCAAGGGAACGGGCCATGAGCAGTTCCTCAGGACCTGGTTCACCCGCTCTTCGATCCGGCCTTACGACAATCTGCGCCAGGCAACCGAAGCCCTGAGGGTGGGCAATGTCGATGCGCTTTTTGCTGATTCCGTGCCGCTCATGTACTGGACGGCCGGCGCAACGTCGCGCGCCTGCTGCCGCCTGGCCAAGGGCGCCTATTGGGAAAGCTATTACTTCGGCAACGGCGCCGGCATCGCCGTGAAGCGCGGCAATGGCGACCTGATGGAGGCGATCAGCTACGGGCTGGACCGGATCCGGGAATCCGGCCTCTATGAACGGGTCTTCCGGAAGTATTTTCCGCTGCCGGTCGAATGATCGATCTGTTTGTTTCCGGACCGTCTGATGCGCGGCACACCCTGCTCCTGACCCACGGGGCCGGAGAGGCGGTGGACAGTGCGTTTCTCACAACGCTTGCTGAAGAACTTGCCCGGCAAGCTGTGCGTGTCGTGCGGTTCGAGTTTGCCTATATGGCCCAGCGCAGGCATGGCGGTTCAAAGAGGCCGCCGCCCAGGACCCCGGTTCTCGAAGAGGAGTTCCGCTCTGTCCTGTCAGACCATGGTCACTCGGGGCCTGTCTTCATCGGAGGCAAATCCATGGGCGGCCGGATCGCCACCATGATCGCCGAAGAGCAGCACCGGGCCGGCGCTGTAGCCGGGGTGATCTGTCTTGGCTATCCATTCCATCCGCCGGGCAGGCCGGAGAAACTCCGCACGGCCCATCTGGAGCATTTGCCCGCTCCGACCCTGATCTGCCAGGGCACGCGCGACCCTTTCGGCACACGGGAAGATGTTGACGGCTACGCGCTGTCGGACCGGATCGAGTTCGTCTGGCTGGAAGACGGCGAGCACAGCTTCAAGCCGCGCAAGGCGTCGGGGTTCACTAAAGAAAGGCATCTGCAGACGGCCGCCACGTCAGCCATCGCCTTCATCCAGAGGCACGGCTCGGGCTAGTGGTTCGAGCTCAACCGTTGAGCTCCATCACCGTCACACCCGCGAAGGCGGGTGTCCAGGTCGGCAAGCGACTGTATTGATTGATAAATCCCTGGATTCCTGCCTTCGCGGGAATGACTTTGGAAGCAGGGTTTCGCGGACTTATCTGTATCAATTGTTGCGCTAAAGCTTGGCGAGCCGCGCCTGGGCGCCGCGTTCGATGGCTGCTGTTGTCAGCTTGTCGAGCCCGAGCGCGTCGCGGAGCATGGCCAGGAAGCGGATTTCGGTGCGCTCCACGTGGTAGTCCACAACGGCGATCTCCACGGCCAGTGCATAGGCGCATTCGTAGAGCTGGGGCGGCAGATCCTTCTGGATCAGGCCCAGAATGGCGTCCAGCCCGCCGTCAGCGCCAACGATCTCGCCGCATTCCTGGGCGATATGAACCAGCCGCTCCGGATCAAAGTCCTGAAAGACCGGTAGGGTCTGGACGATGCGCCCGATGCGCTGAAGTTCGGAATCCCGGATTGCCGTGTCGACTCCGGCCATTGTCACCATCACATAGATCAGCGCCTGGTGATGGCTGATTGTTCTCGTCATTCTCGTCTCCTGACGCCCGCGTTCCGGCGTTACCTAGTCACTTGGACCTGATGCTGCAATGGTGGGCTGAAGAAATTCCCGGGTGGCCTCGATGGCCTCGACCAGCCCCGTTCGCTCAATCTCAACACCCACGGGAAAGGCTGTCGTGAAGCGGGTCGCCAGTCTTGAGTCCAGCACGACAAAGACACCGCGGTCCTTGCGGTTGCGAATGAGCCGCCCGAAGGCCTGCCGCAGCTTGAGCCGCACCAGCATATCGGTCCAGGTGCTTCCGCCGAAGGCTTTCTGCCGTGCACGATGCAGGATGTTCGGCTGCGGCCAGGGGACCCGGTCCAGGACGATCAGCCTCAGCGCTTCGCCCGGCACATCCACCCCGTCGCGCACGGCATCGGTGCCGAGCAGGCAGGAATTGGTCTCTGCACGGAAGAGATCGACCAGGGTGCCCGTGTCCACGGGGTCCACATGCTGGGCAAACAGGCTGATGCCTTCACCGGCCAGGGGCCCTGCAAGCTGCTTGTAGGTTTCGCGCAGGCGGAAGATTGCCGTGAAGAGGCCGAGCGCGCCGCCGCGTGAGGCCAGAAACAGCTCCCGGTAGGCGGCAGCCACCTGTTCGATGCTGTTCCGGTTCACGTCGTTGACCACGATGATCCGGGCCTGGTCCGGATAGTCGAACGGCGAGTCGTGGGAGAACCGGGACACAGGAAACGCCAGATGGGCCGCGCCGGTGCGCATTTCCGCATTGCGCCAGTCGTCCGGCAGGTCCGGCGGCCGGTCCTTGAGTGTGGCCGAGGTGATGAGCACACCGTCGGTGTTTTCCAGCACCGTTTCGGAGAAGGGGATTGTGGGGTCGATCCAGTGGGAATGCATCCCAACGTCGATTTCCCGGCCCCAGGCGGTTTCAATAGCGAACCAGTCAACGAAACCGTCAGCCTGCTTGAGCTTGAGCTGGTCGAGCATGCCGGTCCAGGATGAGAGCGTCAGTTCCGCCCGCCGGCGCAGGCCCCGCGAGATGGAATCGAGCCTGGCCCGCTCCGCCGTGTCGAGTTCGGAGGCTTCGTCCGCAAGCCGTGCGATCAGGATCTCCGCCAGCTGCTTCATCGGCTGGGCCAGACGGATGAGCGCATGCTTCAGGGTCTCCGAAGCCTCGATGATCTCCGGGACTGGAGGGCGGCAATCGGTTTCCAGATTGTACATGCCCTCGTTGGTGCGGGCCTGAACCTGGGTCCGGACATGGGTCAAAAAATGTTCGGCGGCACCGTCGGGAGCGCCGGCGGCGATCCGGTTCTGCCAGCCGGGACCGGGCAGCTCGTTGGCTTTTCCGGCGATCTCCCGCACGAGTTCCAGCTCCTTGCCGTCGCCGGCCTCGGCGAGATCGCCCAGCCGGTCACGCAGGGACCGCCCGCGCCGTCCGCGCGTCTCGGGGCCGCGCAGCCAGCGGCGGAGTTCGGAGGCTTCAAGTCCTGTGAGATGACCCGCAAAGGCGCTGTCGGCGGCGTCGAACAGATGGTGGCCTTCGTCCAGCACCAGACGCCGGATCCCGCCCGAAGCGGTTTGTTCGTCTTCGGTCTCGGGTGTTCCGAGGGCGCTTTCGAGAGCTGCCTGAACCATGACCAGTGCATGGTTGGCGACAACGATCCGCGCCTTTCGCGATGCCCGCCCGGCCTTCTCGACAAAGCATTTCCGGTAGTGCGGGCAGGCCGAATAGATGCATTCTCCCCGTCGGTCGGTCAGCCCCAGGCTCTGGGGGGAAAGCTGCTGTCCGCCGCCGGGCGCAAGGTCATTGAACAGGGTCAAAAGCCAGGCCGGAAAGTCACCGCCCACCATGTCCCCGTCCTTGCTGTAGCGGACCCAGCGCGATATCAGGGCCGCCAGCAGGGCGCCCTTAGCGTTCCCTGTGTTGAGGCGCCCGAAGCGTTCCTGCAGATTGAGAAGACAGACATAGTTTTCCCGCCCTTTTCTGACCACTACGTGATGTGCCCGTTCGGCCGGGTCCGGATACAGCCGTGCGGTTTCCTGCTCGAGCTGGCGCTGGAGGTTCTTGGTGTAAGTCGAAATCCAGGCCGTGCCGGAATTCTTTTCCGCCCAGACGCTGGCCGGAGAAAGATAGCCCAGGGTCTTGCCGAGCCCGGTGCCGGCTTCCGACAGGATGATCCGTCCTTCCTTCGGCACGTCAATGGGCGCAAAGGACTGCGCGACCTGGGCGGCATATTCCTGCTGCTCCAGCCTGACCTCCGCATCGCTGCCGAGCATGCGCTTCAGCGTGTCGATCGCCTCCTCCCCGGTCACCGGAGCGGAGCCGGGCTGCGGTCTCGGGCCGCCTTCGTCCCAGTCCGGCAGCCGGTCCCACACGTTCAGGCCCGTGCCAAAGGTCGAAGTATCGAACTTGGCTCCGCTCGCTTCGAGGGCGGCCAGGACAAGCCGGGCCCACGGCCAGTTGGTCCGCTCCAGAAACGACGCCATCTGGGCGGTTTCGCGGATGTTGCGGTAGTGCGGTCCAATCTGCTGGCCGAGCAATGAGCGGGCGCAGCGGCGGAGAAGCCCGGTCGGCTCCATGTTCCGCTCGCCGGCCGGGAAGCCGAGCGCCCGGGCCAGGCCGTCCGGTGTCGGCAGGCCGAAGGTCGCGGGCAGGACGAACGCAAAGAGTTCGGCCAGATCCAGATGCCTTTGCTCAAGGCATGCTCTCTGACGCTCCGAACCGGCATTGCAGACAAAGGCCAGCCGGCGTACCAGAAATGCCGAATGGCAGACAAGGTGCGGCTGCGATGACAGTCGTTCAAGCGCCGAGGTGGCGTCGACGCTCTCAGTTTCGCCGCCGGCCGGCGCAATCAGGGCAGAGACGCCGGACAGGACCATGACGGGATAACGGTCCAGCGCGCCGGAACCGGACGCCACATAATCTTTGCCGGGATCGCTCAACTGATGTATCTGCTCTTCGCAAACTCACGTCTTCTGAATTCACAGTAGCCGATGCGCCGCGGTATTCGACACCCCCGGGCCTCCGTTCTGTGATGAAAAATCCCCACAGGTGATCTGATGACCGCTGCCGAAGCACTTCAGTCCGAAGCTCTCGTTTCCAAGGCCTGGCCGTTTGAAGAGGCCCGCAAGCTGCTGGAGCGGATCGAGAAGGGCAATACCGATCCGGGCGAAATCCTGTTCGAAACCGGGTACGGGCCTTCGGGACTGCCCCATATCGGTACCTTCGGGGAGGTGGCCCGCACCTCTATGGTGCGTCACGCATTTTCCATCCTGTCCGACATCCCGACGCGGCTGATCTGCTTTTCCGATGACATGGACGGCCTGCGCAAGGTGCCGGACAATGTTCCGAACCAGGACAAGATGCAGGCGCATATCGGCAAGCCGCTGACCCGCGTGCCGGACCCGTTTTCCGACGAATACGAGAGCTTCGCCCACCACAACAATGCCCGTTTGAGGCGCTTTCTGGACCAGTTCGGCTTTGAGTACGAATTCGCCAGCGCCACCGATTGTTATACCGCCGGACGCTTCGACGAGACGCTGCTGAAGATGCTCGAAGTGTACGACAAGGTGATGGAAATCATCCTGCCGACACTGGGTCCTGAGCGGCGCGCCACCTACTCGCCCTTCCTGCCGGTCTGCCCGCGCACCGGTATGGTGCTTCAGGTGCCGATGCTGGAGTGCAATGTTTCAGCCGGCACGGTGGTCTATGAAGATCCCGAAACCGGCGACAAGGTGGAGGTGCCCGTTACCGGTGGTGCGGTGAAGTGTCAGTGGAAGGCCGACTGGGCTCTGCGCTGGGCAGCGCTCGGCATTGACTACGAGATGGCCGGCAAGGATCTGATCGATTCGGTGCGTCTCTCAAGCCGCATTTGCAAGGTGCTGGGCGGTGAGCCGCCAGAGGGCTTCAACTACGAGCTGTTCCTGGATGAGAACGGCGAGAAGATCTCCAAGTCCCGCGGCAATGGCCTGACCATCGACGAGTGGCTCCGCTACGCGTCGCCGGAGAGCCTCCAGCTCTACATGTTCCAGGGCCCTCGCAAGGCGAAGCGGCTCTATTTCGATGTGATCCCGAAGAACGTGGATGAATACCTGACCTTCCTTGGCAAGTACGAGGAGCAGCAAGTGAAGGAGCGGCTCGGGAATCCGGTCTGGCATATTCATGCAGGGGCCCCTGAAGCCTCCGAGGTTCCTGTCACATTCGCCCTGCTGCTCAATCTGGTGAGCGCGTCCAACTCCCAGGACAAGGAGACGCTGTGGGGCTTCATCCAGAGATATGCGGAGGGCTCATCGCCTGAAGCCAACCCGAAGCTCGATGAAATGGTGGGCTATGCCATTACCTACTTCGATGACTTTGTAAGGCCCACCAAGACCTACCGCAGCCCGACGGACCAGGAGCGCCGGGCCATGGAAGCGCTCGATGCCGGTCTGGGGGCGTTGCCGGCGGATGCGAGCGGTGAAGATATTCAGACCCTGGTCTACGAAATCGGCAAGTCGCACGAATTCGATCCGCTGCGAGACTGGTTCAAGGCGCTCTACGAAGTGCTGCTGGGTCAGTCCCAGGGGCCGCGCTTCGGCAGCTTTGCGGCGCTCTACGGGATCGCTGAAACCCGGGCGCTGATTTCGGACGGATTGTCCGGAAAACTGGCGGCGTAGCCAATTTGACGAAAAAAGCCGGACCAACCGGCCCGGCTCCTTCCCTAGACGGTCTTGAGTGCTACTTGCCGTTGCGTTTGGCGTTGGCCGTGCAGTCGCGCTTTTCCTTGTAGCTTTCAGAGGATGCGCCGGTGATCTCGCCGTTCGTGGCCTTCCGGCGCCAGCGCCATTCGCCGCGCTTGTCCTCGTAGACCTCCCACTTGTCCTTGGCGCCCAGCTCCTTGGGGTTGCCGTCCATGCCGTGGCGCTGCGCATTCGCTTTGCAGTCGGGACGCTTCACATACCCCTCACAGGACGAGCCAACAATCTTGCCGTTGCTGGCTTTTCTGCGCCACCGGTATTCCCCGCGCTTGTCCTGATAGATTTCCCACTTGTCGTCTTCGCCGGCCATTACTGTTCCTTCCTGGTTTGGCAATTCTAGCTTTACGCGCCCGCCATCAAGGTGTCCTGTCAGAGGATTCTGCCTTGATACTGAAAACTCCACCCGGGCGTGCAGTCCGCCACTCACTCCCCTTCCCGCTCAGCGAGGCGCACACTTTATGATCACCGCGCTGATTTCAACCAAAAAATGCGGCTTGGGAGGGCTGCGCCGGGCAATCAGGCGGCTGGATCGTCTCCGTCCGGGGGCAACTCGGTATCGGCGGCGGACTTTGGCCCGTCCTTCGAAACACCGACCATAGCCGGCCGCAGAACGCGTCCACCAATCTTGTAGCCGCACTGGGTGACCGCCATGACCGTGCCGCTGGGAAGGCTCGGATCCGGCGCTTCGAACATGGCCTCGTGCAGGTTCGGATCGAACTTCTCGCCCATCGGCTCCAGTTTGGTGATGCCGTGACGGCCGAACACGCTGATCAGTTCACGCTCGGTCATCTCTACACCGGTGATCAGGTTGCGAGTGGCCTCATCAAGGGTCTCACGCGCCTCTACCGGAATGGCCTCCAGTGCTCTTGAAAGGTTATCCGCGACGGAGATGATATCCCGGGCGAACGATGCCGCAGCATACTGGGATGCTTCCTGGCGTTCGCGTTCGGCCCGGCGGCGCAGGTTCTGCATCTCGGCAGCAGATCTGAGGAGCTGGTCCTTCAGGTCCTCGTTTTCGCTCTGAAACTTCTGCAAAACGTCAAACGGATCGGATTCACCCTCCCCGAGCACACCTTCCATGCCGGATAGCACATCCTCCAGCTCCAGGGCAGGATCGTTGTCATTGCCCGGATTCAGCGCCTCTGCAATTTCCTCGGGCGTTGGCTGGCCGGATGCCTCCGTGCCGTTGGCTTCTTTGTCGCCAGTCATGCTTGTCCTCGTTGTCCCCATGCGGACCGCTGCCTTCGGAGGCGCTGCCCGGTTCATGTTTCACGCCCGATATCTGTAATGCTGGAGGAAAAATCAAGTCAGCAGTCGGCTTACTGCCCGCGCCGTATAGTCCACCATGGGAATGATGCGGCCATAGTTGAGCCGCGTCGGCCCGATGACGCCCAGAACGCCGACCACTTTCTGCTCGGTATCGCGGTAGGGCGCGATGATGAGCGAAGAGCCGGACAGGGAGAAGAGCTGGTTCTCAGAGCCGATGAAGATCCTCACCCCCTCCCCCTGTTCCGCCAGCCCGAGAAGCCGGATCAGGTCCTTCTTGGACTCAAGATCATCGAACAGCTGCCGGATGCGCTCAAGATCCTCCGCGGCGGTCTGATCCTCAATCAGGTTTGCCCGGCCCCTGACGATCAGGTTCTTCCGGGTGGCTTCCGGCGTGGCCGAGCCTGACCACACGGCCAGGCCCTCCTGGACAGCGCGGGCCGTGAGCTCGTCAAGCTCTGCTTGCCGATGCGCGATCTCCTTGGTGACGGATGCCTGGATCTCCCTGATCGTCCTGCCCTGGAAACGGGCGTTCAGGAAGTTGGCCGCACGGGTCAGGGCTGCTGCCGGCAGACCGGGCGGCAAATTGACGATCCGGTTTTCCACCTGCTCGCCCTCGCCCACCAGGATGGCCAGGGCCTTGCCCGGCTCGAGCGGCACGAACTCCACGTGCTTGACCCGGACATCAGCCTTGCTGGCCACCACAACGCCGGCGCAGCTGCTGAGGCCGGAAAGCAGATTGCTGGCCTGGGTGAGAATCTGCTCAGCATCATTCGATTGACCGGAAGCGGCCACCTGCGCATCGATCTTCGCGCGCTCCTCCGACCCCAGGTTGCCGACCTCGAGAAGTCCATCGACGAACAGTCTGAGACCCAGCTCGGTCGGCACCCGGCCGGCGCTGGTGTGGGGTGCGGCAATTAGGCCGATCTGTTCCAGGTCTGACATGACATTCCGCACCGATGCCGGTGACAGGCTCATGGGCAGGGCACGGGACAGGTTCCGCGAGCCGACGGGATCACCGGTTTCCAGGTAACTGTCGACCAGCGTGCGGAAAACCTCGCGTGATCTCTTGTCGAGTTCTGACAGTGTGGAAGAGGTATGATCCATTCGCTGCGCCAAGATCGCTCCGGGAAGGGGAAATCTAGGAAGAGCCCCGGCTCCAGTCAATCGCAGCAGCGGCTCATCTCCGATTGCCGGGCGTGCCCGCGCCCTGTAGAACCGCGCTCAACTCATCAACCAGCGGACCGGACAATGCGGCCTTCCAAACGTGAACCTGACGAACTGCGAGCTGTCACCATGGAGCGGGGCGTGTCGAAGCATGCCGAGGGCTCCTGTCTGATCCACTTCGGCGAGACCAAGGTCCTTTGCACCGCGAGCGTGGAAGAGCGGGTGCCTCCCTGGATGCGCGGCGGTGGTACCGGCTGGGTCACGGCGGAGTACGGAATGCTGCCCCGGTCCACCGGCTCGCGCAAGCGCCGGGAGGCCAGCGCCGGCAAGCAGGGCGGCCGCACCCTGGAGATCCAGCGGATGATCGGGCGCTCGCTGCGCGCCGTCGTCGACATGAAGAAGCTCGGCGAAAGGCAGATCATTGTTGATTGTGACGTCATCCAGGCCGATGGCGGCACTCGGACGGCCTCCATCACCGGCGGATGGGTCGCGCTCCACGATGCCCTGCGCTGGATGCACGCGAGGGGCATGTTCAAGGAGGACCCGCTGATCGAAAATATCGCCGCGGTCTCCTGTGGGATCTATCGCGGCGTGCCCGTATGCGATCTAGACTATGACGAGGATTCAGAAGCGGACACCGACGCCAATTTCGTCATGACCGGATCGGGAAAGATTGTCGAAATCCAGGGCACTGCCGAGCAGGAACCTTTCTCGGAAGAAGAGTTCCTGCAGCTTATGGGGCTTGCCCGGGACGGCATTGCGGGCCTGGTCGCGCTCCAGAAGACAGCAGTTGCGTGACGGCATGAGCGGCGAGCGCGCGCACCGCAAGTTTGACGCCGGCCGCCTGATCGTCGCGAGCCATAATCAGGGAAAGGTCCGCGAAATCGGGGATCTGCTCGAGCCCTTCGGCATGGAGACGGTTTCTGCCGGCGACCTGGACCTGCCGGAGCCCGAAGAAACGGGACTGACCTTCCGGGCGAATGCCGAGCTGAAGGCCCGGGCGGCGAGCTCCGCGGCCGGCGAGATGGCGCTGGCCGATGACTCAGGCCTGGCGGTCGACGCACTGGGCGGCGAGCCCGGGATCTACTCCGCCCGCTGGGCAGGGCCTGACAAGGATTTCGGCCACGCCATGGCCGAGGTCAATGCGCGCCTGGAGCAGGCCGGCGCCGTGAACGCGGCACAAAGGCGTGCACACTTCGTCTGTGCACTGACGCTGGCCTGGCCGGACGGCCATCTGGAGACTTTCGAAGGCAAGGTGTTCGGACAGATCGTCTGGCCGCCGCGCGGCGCCCGCGGATTCGGCTATGATCCGGTATTCCAGCCCGACGGTCATGACATCACCTTCGGTGAAATGGAACCCGGAGCCAAGCATGCCATGTCCCACCGTGCGGACGCGTTCTCTCAGCTGGTGTCCGCCGTCTTCGAGGCATGACCGGGGCTGAGGCTGATTGGGGCGAGGCCTTCGGGATCTATGTTCACTGGCCCTTCTGTCTCGCCAAGTGTCCCTATTGCGATTTCAATTCCCATGTCCGGCATGGCGGCGTTGACCAGGCGTCTTACGCGAAGGCGTTGAAATCCGAGCTTGGCTGGTTTGCCGGTCAAACGCCCGGACGGACCGTGTCGACCATCTTCTTCGGCGGCGGGACGCCGTCACTCATGGCGCCGGAGGTGGTGGCCTCTGTGCTGGAGGAGATCGCGGTCCTCTGGCCGGTTGCCCCTGGCGTTGAGATCACCCTTGAAGCCAATCCGACCAGTGTGGAGGCGAAGAACTTTCGGGGATACCGCGAGGCCGGCGTCAACCGGCTCTCGGTCGGCGTACAAGCCCTGAATGATTCGGATCTGAAACGGTTGGGCCGCCAGCATTCGGCCCGGGAGGCTCTCTCCGCGTTTGGGCTGGCCGCCGAAACGTTCGAGCGTGTTTCGTTCGATCTGATCTATGCGCGTCCCGGGCAGACTGAGCAGGCGTGGCGCAATGAGCTTTCCCGGGCCCTGGAATACGCGGCTGGTCACATGTCGCTCTACCAGCTGACGATCGAGCCGGAGACG
>JBCCEL010000008.1:0-39883 GCA_039030315.1 Pseudomonadota bacterium | reverse complement strand
GCAGAACTCCAGATCGCCAAAGTCCGCGATGAGGGGATGCTGCACCGAAAGCTGTGCCCTTGCCGCCTGCAGCAAGAGGTTGCCAATCGAAACCAGGTCCCGCGCCGCGCCGGGGCCGATCTCCAGGCCGAACTGTCCGGCGTCGACCAGGACGTAGAACACGCCGCCGAAAGCAATGTCCACCGTGACCGCGCCATGGCCCTCCAGTTCAATCGGCACGTCCATCCTCTCTGCGAAGCTCGGAAAGAAGTCTAGGCTGACGCTCCGGACCTTGCCGTCTTTACAGTCAGCAAGAGCCGTGACCGGTCCGGCAGCGGTGTCGAGGTTGATGCGCTGGAGACCCGGCTGCATGTCCACGATGCCGCTTTCCAGCAGGACGGTCGCCACGCACATGGCATTCGACCCGGACATCGCGTGGCTCCCGTCACCCTGCATTGGGATGAAGCCTGCGTGCGCTCCAGGCGTACAAGGGGAAGTCAGCAGATTGATCGTCATCTGTGCGGCGCCTCGCGGTTCAAACAGGGTGAACCGGCGAAGGTCGTCCCCGTGCGCGTTCAGCCAGGTGAGGCGCTCCAGCATGGTCTCCCCTGGTATTTCCGGCGCCCCGTCCACGATCACACGGCCAATCTCGCCCTCGGCATGGGCCCCGATCATCCTGACTTTGCGGCTCCAGTTCATGTGGCCAGCACCTCGCTTTTTCCCGAGGCTAGGCAAGGGCCCGGAACCTGAATAGAATGTTCAGGTAATTTTACTGTACATTCGAGCCACACGGTGTCGACATGTCCCTGGCCGCACCAGCCCCTTCACCCGCCTTTGCTCCTCCCCCGCGTCCCGGAGTGAAGCCGGATGTGCGAATCGCCTTCATCCTGTCGCCGGACTTCACGTTGCTCCCGTTCGCCGGGTTCATTGACGCGGTGCGCCACGCGGCCGACGAACGCGACCGCAGCCGTCAGGTCTATTGTCACTGGAGCGTCGTCTCGCCTGACCTTGCCCCGGTGCGGTCAAGCTGCGGCGTCGAAGTTCTGCCGTGGAAGACATTCGACAGTCCGGACAACTATGACTATGTCGTCGTCGTGGGGGGACTGCTATCCTCGTTCTCCCGGCATCATGACGGCATCTTCGAATACCTCCGGGAGGCGGCGGCCCGTGACGTGCCGCTGGTGGGGCTGTGCACTGGGAGCTTCGCCCTGGCCGAGGCCGGCCAGCTCGATGGCGTGCGCTGCGCGGTGCATGTGGATCACGTCACCGACTTCACCAGGCGCTATCCCGCGGCCATCCCCCTCCCCAACGCCATCTATACCTTCGATCAGGACCGGATCACCTGTCCCGGCGGAACGGCCGCGATCGATGTGGCGGTCGAAATCCTCTCCCAGCGCTGCGGCTCCAGCCGGGGCGCCAAGGGGCTCGCAGCCATGGTCGTGGACCAGCACCGCAAGGCCCACCATGCCGGGCGGATGTCCTTCCAGGAACTGGAGCACTGCGGCGACTGGCGCGTGGAGCAGGCGGTCCTGCTGATGCGGCAAACCCTGAGCGAACCGATCTCCATCGACGAGATCGCGGGAAAACTCTCCATCAGCCGTCGCCAGCTCAACCGGGTGTTCAAGGCAAAGTCCGGCAAGTCCCCCCAGGAACTTTGGCGTGACATGCGCCTGGAACACGCCCGCTGGCGTCTGGTCAATACTTCAAAGAACATCACCCAGATCGCGCACGAATGCGGGTTTTCAGACTGTGCCCATTTCGTGCGCTGGTTCCAGCGCAAGCACGAATGCAGCCCGACAGTCTTCCGCCGGGAACGTCAGGCGTAGCTGTTTCAGTCCCTTTCGTTCAGCAATTTGGCTTCTACGTTCAATCCTGCGCTCACCCGGCTTCCTAGCATTCGATCTGATGTCTAACGGCGTCCGGCCCGATCGGACAGGCCTTGCATGGAAGGGAGAAGACAGATGACGGTCAAGATTGAAAAGAGCGGCCTCCTTGGTTCAGACGGCGACCTGAGCTTCGGCGATCTCAGCGTCAACGACCAGTTCCTGGTCAAGCGCGCTCTTGGCAAGGGCGCCAACCGGCGCGAAGTCATGGGCTGGCTCATGGCCTCGGGCGCAACGATCGCGGCTGCGGGCTCGATCGTTTCCGGCGCCAGCGAAGCCCTCGCCATGACCCCGAAGAAAGGCGGCCGTGTCCGTGTCGCCACCAACCAGCACGGCCCCGCCGACACGCTGGATCCGATCCTCTTCACCCAGTCGATCGACTATGGCCGCGGCCGCATGATCTACAACAACCTCGTGCGCTTCAACGAGGACCTGACGGTCGGCCCCGAGCTTGCGCTGGAATGGGAGTCGAACCCGGATGCCACCGAGTGGACCTTCAAGCTGCGCACCGACGTGGAATGGCATGACGGTTCAAAGTTCACCGCTGACGACGTGGTGTTCTCGCTGCAGCGGCACGTGGGCAAGGATTCCAAATCGAAGGCCAAGGTGCTTGTCGCCTCGGTCGATGAATGGGTGAAGATCGACAGCCACACGGTCAAGGCCAAGCTGAATTCGGCCGATGCCGAGCTGCCGATCGTGCTTGGCACCTTCCACTTCAGGATCGTCAAGGCCGGCACGACCGACTTCTCCAAGGGTATCGGCACAGGTCCCTACAGGCTCACCGAGTTCACACCGGGCGTTCGTTCCATCCACGACCGGAACGACAATTACTGGAACAGCGATCACGAGGGGCCGTATATCGACCAGTACGAGTTCTTCGCGATTACCGACGACGTGGCGCGGGTGAATGCTCTCTTGTCCGGCGACGTTCACGCGATCAACTCGCTCGACCCGAAGTCCTATGAGCAGGTCAAGGGCACGAACGGCGTGGAAATGCTGCCGATGCCGTCGGGGCGCTATCCCACGATCTCCTGCATGCTCGACCGTGAGCCCGGCAACAATCCGGACTTCGTGATGGGCCTCAAGCATCTGCAGCGCCGCGACCGCATCCTCAAGGTCATCCAGAAGAATGTCGGCTCCCTCGGCAACGACCAGCCCATCGGCCCGGCCTACGGCGCCGGCTGGTGCAAGGAGGTGAACGACCCGCCTCGGGCCTATGACCCGGACAAGGCCAAGTTCCACCTGAAGAAATCCGGTCTTTCGGGCGCCGAACTCCATGTGGCCGAAGTCGGCCCGGGCATCACCGACATGTGCCTTCTCATGCAGCGCGAGTGCGCCAAGGTTGGCTTCACGCTCAACCTGAAGAAGGTGCCCAACGACGGCTATTGGGGCGCGGTCTGGATGAAGCAGCCGCTAAACGTTTCCAACTGGAACATGCGGCCCAGCGCCAACATCATGATGACCCTGGCCTACAAAAGCGATGCACCCTGGAACGAGACCCAATGGAAGTCGGAGCGCTTTGACCAGCTCCTGGCGATGGGCCGGGCGGAACTCGATCCGAAGAAGCGCTACGAGATCAACTGCGAGGCGCAGAAGCTCTGTTCGGACGGCTCCGGCTCGCTGATTGCCACGCATTCGGCCTATGTGGACGGCATCTCAAGCAAGCTGAAAGGGTTCCGGCGGGTGCCGATTGAATCCTTCGGCGGCATGGAGTTCCCGGAATATCTCTGGCTCGACGCCTGACCGGCATCACCAAAGCCAGGCCGCCTGTCATGCTTCCCCTCCCGGTTCTGCCGGGCGGTCTGGCACATCAATTCCTCTACTCAGTGTCTCAATGCGTCTTGCAGTGCAGGCCGCCGTCAACGCAGAGGTCAATTCCGGTGATGTACCTGGACTCGTCAGAAGCCAGGAAGACTGCCGCATTGGCGATGTCCCAGGCATCGCCCATGCGCTGCATCGGCGTGACGGCAACGCGGTCGCGCCGCATCTGTTCAACATCCTGGAAATGCCCGTCCATGGCACCATAGATGTGAGGCGTGTCCATCAGGCCCGGCAGGATGCTGTTCGCCCGGATGCCCTTGTCGGCATACTGCATGGCGATGGATCTGGTCAGATTGTTGATGGCGGCCTTGGAGGCGTAATAGGAAGCATAGTTGTAGCGAACCCAGCGGATGCTGGCGACGGACGAGATGTTGACGATCGCCCCGTTGCCCTGTGCCTCCATGATCGGTATCGCGAACTTGCAGGCCAGGAACACACTCTTCAGGTTTACATCCATGACGCGGTCCCAGTCCTCGATGCTGGTCTCGACCACGCCGCCGGTCGTGTTCATGCCGACATTGTTGTGCAGGATGTCGAGCGTGCCGTAGGTCTCGTGGGCCTGCCTGATAACCGCTTCGATATCGCCCGGTTGCGTCACATCGGCAGCGAGGGAGAATGCACGGCCGCCTTCCGCCTCGATCAATGCGACAGTCTCCGCGGCAGCCTCCGCATTGATATCGGCCACGCAGACTGCGGCGCCCTCCTGGGCATATCTGAACGCCGAAGCCTTTCCGTTGCCCCAGCCTTCGCCAATAGACCCGCCGCCGAAGACCACGGCCACTTTGGACTCTAACCGCCCCATAGCATTCTCCCGTTTACGCCATCAGGTATTCGGCGCGTCAATCCAGTTGAAGAGTTGCAGGCCGCCGTCCACCACCAGGGTTTCTCCCGTGACATAACCGGAGAAGCGATCGGACAGCAGGGCCAGCGCCGGACCTGTCATGTCCTCGGCCGAGCCGAAACGGCCAAGCGGGATCTTGCGCTTTGGCTGGAAGCTTTCCTCGGACGTCGCAAAGCCGCCCCCGGGGATGGCGCCGGGGGCAATGGCATTGACCCGGATGCCCGCGGGACCGAACTGGCGGGCAAGTTCCTTCATCACCATGGTCATTCCCGCTTTCGAGGCGGAATAGTGCGGCAGGTTCCGAGGCGTGCCCGCGTGAAGCGAGGTGATGAAGAGTATCCGGCCCTTCTTGCCATTCCCCTTCATGGCATCGGCGTAGTCCCGCGCCAGCAGAAATCCCGACCGCAGGTTGGTGTTGAGCATGGCATCGAATGTCTCTTCGGAGACCGCGGCCGCCAGATCGACCTCGTGGCGCTGGGGACAGGCCGAGTGCACGAACATGTCCGGCACCCGGCCGAGCGCGGCAGATGCGAGCGTCTTCCAACCTTCAGTGTCGGAGAGATCTGCGGCGACGGAGGAGCAGTTTCCGCCGGCCGCCTTGATGTCGCTCAGAGTCGCAGCAAGGCCGCCTTCATTGATGTCCGTGATCAGGACTTCGGCGCCCTCAGCCGCGAGGGCCCGGGCGAGCTCGCGCCCGATGTTCGAAGCGGTACCGGTGACGACGGCAAACTCGCCTGCAAACATGCCGCTCATCCCATGGCCTTCTGCAGGTTCTCGTCAATCTTGTCGAGGAAGCCAGTGGTAGACAGCCAGGCCTGATCGGGGCCGACCAGGAGCGCGAGATCCTTGGTCATATGCCCGGATTCCACTGTATCGACACACACTTTCTCAAGTTTGCTGGCGAAATCCGCGAGCTTCTTGTTTTCGTCCAGCTTGGCCCGGTGCGCCAGCGCCCTCGACCAGGCGAAGATGGAAGCGATCGAGTTGGTGGAGGTCTGCTTGCCTTCCTGGTGCAAGCGGTAATGGCGGGTGACCGTGCCATGGGCAGCCTCGGCTTCCACCGTCTTGCCATCCGGCGTCATCAGCACCGACGTCATCAGGCCGAGCGAGCCAAAGCCCTGGGCGACCGTGTCGGACTGCACATCGCCGTCATAGTTCTTGCAGGCCCAGACATAACCGCCGGACCATTTGAGCGAAGAGGCCACCATGTCATCGATCAGCCGGTGGGCATATTCCAGCCCCGCTTTCTCGAACTCTTCCCTGTACTCCTCGTCATAGATCCGCTGGAAGGTTTCCATGAAGCGGCCGTCATAGGCCTTCAGGATGGTGTTCTTTGTGGAGAGGTAGACGGGATAGCCGAGGTTCAGGCCGTAGTTGAAACAGGCGTGGGCGAAGTCCTCGATCGACTTGTCGAGATTGTACATGGCCATGGCAACGCCGGACCCGGGTGCCTGGAACACCTCGTGCTCGATCACCTTGCCGTCTTCACCCTCAAAGCGGACGATGAGCTTGCCGGCACCGGGGAAGTGGAAATCGGTCGCCCGGTACTGATCGCCAAAGGCATGGCGGCCGACGACGATCGGTTCGGTCCAGCCGGGCACCAGGCGCGGCACGTTCTTGCAGATGATCGGCGCCCGGAAGATACAGCCTCCAAGGATGTTTCTGATCGTGCCGTTGGGCGAGCGCCACATCTTCTTCAGCCCGAACTCTTCGACCCGCGCCTCGTCGGGCGTGATGGTGGCGCATTTGACACCGCAGCCGTGCTCCTTGATGGCCAGCGCGGCGTCGATGGTGATCTGGTCGTCCGTCTCGTCGCGCGACTGCATGCCGAGGTCGTAGTAATGCAGGTCAATGTCCAGATAGGGGTGGATCAGCTTGTCCTTGATGAACTGCCACATGATGCGGGTCATCTCATCCCCATCCAGCTCAACAACCGGATTGCTCACTTTGATCTTCGCCATGGAATTGCCTCGGAGGGTGGATGGAGCGCGTTGCCGGAACGGCGAGCAGGCCAGCGCGCCAGGCTTGGGCGCCGGAACTGCGAGAGCCAGCGCCGTCTTAGCAAGGATTCATGGGCGACGAAAGCCGCTGGCCGGGTGTCCGGCTGATGTCGGCGCTTGACCCGCCGTGCGGCCGCAAATCCGACTCGAACTTAGATCCCGGATCGCTTTAACCTGATCGAGCTGAAAGCGAAGCATGCCATGCCCGAACCGATTGGAGGCCGACGCGGCCAGACAGGGGACACGGAAATCTCAGGCTCTATGCCAAAAACGTCCGGGCAATGTGGTCCCGTTGTAACCCTTGTACCGCAATGGCCGAGACAACTGCCCGTCTTTGCCGGTGGCACCGCCGGCGGCGCCGAGTTAGCCCGAACGGTCTAGCCGGTATTCGCGGCCGCGCCGTAACCGGGGTTGCGCCGGCAGTCAGCCCGCTGTCGCCAGCGCACCGTCCTCTTCCGCCTCGTCCCAGTCGTCTTCATCATTGACAGACGGCGGAGGTGTGGTGCCCACGGTGGCGAGGGTTATGCCGCGTCTTCCCTGCTCGGAGGCCGGTCGCTTTTCCGCGGCAAGGGTTCTTTCGGGATCTGATGCCTGCTTGTGAACCACTTCCCAGGCGCCACCGAAGGTTTCCATCAGGGACTGTTTGGAGAGCGTTCCCGCAATTTCCAGCCCCAGATGCCTCAGATGCCTCCGTCCATAGCAGAACTTGGCCACCACGGCCCTTTGCGCCTCGGGCAAAGTGGACGCCACGGCAACGGCATCAGAAGGACCAGCGCCGGTCACCTCTTCGATAACCTTCTCCGGAACGACCACCTCCGGTTTGCGAATAAGATAGGATCTCGCGGGCTTCCCCATGACAGACCTCCAGCTCAAGGATGGCCTATCAAGCCCTCTCGACCCTTAACACTTGCCTAACAGAACCGGGTCTGTGCCCCAAAAAAACACAGACCCGGCCAAAGTGTGGCCTATCAGTTACACCGGCCCGTGCGGCGGCGGTCGATCGGCGTGCCAAACTCGTCGAGCTTGATGATGTAAAGGCGTCCCTTCCGGCAAGCCTCGACGAAGTGGGTGATCCGGCGATAGCCCCGGTCACCCAGCCGCTTCGCGATCGCATCGATCGATGGACCAACACAATCGCCGGTGGGGCGCCGGGACTTCACGTCGCCAAAATGACTGACGCGCAGCCGAAGCCGCTTTTTGTTGCGGCAGGCCCTAACGATGAAATCGTTGCCGTCCTGACCCCGTACGTTGATGCGGCGATACCCTTCCTTCTGCAGGAACTTGACAAGCTGGGGCTCACTGAAGGGTCGCCGGCAGTTGCTCAGCCGCAGTTGATCGATAATGTCACCAAACTTGTCGATCCGCATTTCGAGGCGGTCGTTGCCCTTGCAGGCTTCAACAAGATAGCGCGGCGGCGTCCGGTCGAGAACATCAATCCGGTCATAGCCTCTCTTGCGCAGGTGAGCCGCCAGATCCGCAGGCCTGATGGGCCGGCGGCAGGCGCCTTTCGGATTCTGTCCGATGATCCGGCCATATCGATTGAGTTCAACGTCAATCAGGCGGTTGTTCTTGCAGCCGCGGGCAACGTATTTCGGCAATTGAGAATCCAGAACCTTGATGTTCTTGAAACCCTGCCGCGCAAGCACGGAAGCGATGTCCCGAGGATTGATGGGCGGCTGGCAGCGGCCAATCCGGCGCTCATTATTGATGCGGCCCCGGCGGTTGATCTCCAGCTCGAGCCGGTCGTTGCCGCGGCACGCTTCGGCAACATAGCGCGGCAGGTTACGGTCAATGAAATTGATGCGGTCATACCCGTCCTGCCGCAGCTGACGCGTTACCTGCTGCGGGGTCAGGGCCTGCTGGCGCTGGCAGGCCCCATCCGGCGTAATGCGCTGAATGTTGCCCGCTCTGTCCATGACCACCGCAAAGCGATTGCCCTGTTTGCAGACGGTTCCGACATATCTCCGTCCCTGCTGCTGCAGGCGGATCCGGCGGAAGCCATCGTTCCGGAGGATCTGCCGCGCTCCGTCCAGATCCACATTTCGCCTGCATGTACCAATACGTTCCTTGCTGCGAAACCGGCCGTTGCGCCGGACTTTCAGGATATACCGAACGCCGTTCTGGCAGGCTTCAACATTGATGCGGCTGAACTTTTCCTTGGTCACCCTGAGATCGGTATAGCCCTGGCCACGCAACCATTCGAGAAGCTCCTGGGTGCTGCTGCCGAGACTAAGCTGGGCCTGGGCAGCGACCGTGCCTGGCAGCTGAACCACAGATAACAACAGCGCGAGCGCCAGCAAACGGCCAATCGTGTTCGTCGTCACAACGACTTCCTCCCTAGTTCTGCCACCTCACCAACAGCCTACACATTTGAGCCGATGATTTGAAGTGTGGCTTTACTCGGGAGTGGCCGGACCAAACCGAGGTTCAGGCTTCAACGAACTTGAGCGCCACGCCGTTGATGCAGTGCCGTTTTCCTGTCGGTTCGGGGCCATCGTCGAAGACGTGCCCCAGGTGGCCACCGCACCGGCGGCAGTGCACCTCCGTTCGGGTCATGAAGAACTTTGAGTCGGTCTTGGTGCCCACCGCGTCCGGCAATGCCTGCCAGAAACTGGGCCAACCTGTGCCGCTGTCATACTTGTGCTTGGACGAATACAGCGGCAATTCACAGCCGGCGCAGGCGAAATGTCCCTTGCGCTTTTCGTGAAGCAGCGGACTTGAGAACGAATACTCCGTACCCTCTTGGCGCAGGACCGCATACTGCTGGGCAGAGAGGATGCGGCGCCACTCTTCATCGGTCTTGACGACCTCAAAGGCCGGGTTCGCAGTCTTCTGCCCGGCCGGCGCCGATGCAGGGCGCAGAGGCAGGGCGAATGCCACGGCGGTCAAACCGACCGCACTCGTGCCCAGGAACCAGCGTCTGTTCATATCAGGCGTCTCCATGGTTGATTGGTCACGCCCCATCGGCGCGCACCATTGCTCGACACCTTCATAAATGTTCTGTGGCCGGAGGAAAATCAGATGTGTTCACAATCGCGCCAAGGAGCCGCGAGCCTGGGTCGCACGGGTGCCGCTCAATCCTTGGACGCCGTGTTCAAGTTGCGCATGACCCGGCTGAATGCCTTGCCTGCCGCCCGGGCCTTGTCCTGCTCCTTGACGATGTTCCCCGCTTCCTCGGCAACCGTGCGTGCCGTCTCGACAGCCTTGCGGCGCGTCTCCGGATCGGAAGCAATCTTCTGGATCGCGAGTTTGGCGAGGTTCTTCAGAGCAAGGGCCATAACGCCAATATAGTGCAACGATGACCGTTTGCCACTGATTTGGTTCAGCTGCGGCCCGCAATGTCCTGATGGAGCTGGCGGATTATGTCGCCTGCGGTGTGCTGGAACGCAAAGGGCAAGAGGGCATGCACGAATGCAGCCGCACCGGCGCATAATAGCTTTGCGGAAAACCGGAACGCAAAGCGGCTGTGCTCCAGGTAGGTTTCATCAACAGTTGCCGGGTGGGCGGTGAAGGCTGTCTTGAGTGCGCTGATCATGCTGCTTCCTCCGAAGTGTCTATGATCAAGAAAATAGCTCATGCTCGCGTTGACTTCTGCCCAAAAATCCCGAAATATATCTAAAATATTCAAAAGTTATCCCGCGAACAGGTGTTAAAGATGAATATCGATGCGTTGGATCGAAAAATACTGGGCGCTTTGCAACGTGACGCATCAAAGCCGGCCGAGCAGGTCGGTGAGGAAATCGGCTTGTCGCGAAACGCCTGCTGGCGCCGCATCAAGCGGCTGGAGGAAAACGGCGTCATTGCGCGGCGGGTGGCTTTGCTGGACGCGGGCAGCCTGAATCTCGGGCTGACGGTGTTCGTCGCTATCCGGACCCGCTCTCACACATCCGATTGGCTGGAGACCTTCAAGCTGGCCGTACGCGACATCCCCGAAATCACTGGCGTCTACCGTATGAGCGGCGAAACGGACTACCTGCTGAGAGCCAGCGTTCCGGATATGAAAGCGTATGACGGCCTCTACCGGCGCCTGATCGCGAAGATCGAGCTGGAGGACGTGTCCTCCAGCTTTGTGATGGAGACCATCAAGGAGACGACAGAGCTGCCGCTCGGATACGCTTGAACCGGATGAAGGTTCAGGCCGCTGCCAGCACCGCCTTCATGGCAGCAATCGCCTCGTCTGCCCGGGAGCCGTCCGGCCCTCCAGCCTGGGCCATGTCCGGTCGGCCGCCGCCGCCTTTGCCGCCAACGGCCTCGGAGGCTGCTCGGACGAGATCGACAGCGCTGATCCGCGACGTCATGTCTTCGGTCACGCCCACGGCTATCGCGGCCTTGCCATCTTCGCTTACGCCCACAATAGCCGCAACGCCGCTGCCCAGGGATTTCTTGCCTTCATCGACAACCGCCCGCAGTTCCTTCGGGGCAACGCCCTGGAGAACCCGTGCGATCATCCTGACACCGTTTATGTCCGCGACCGCATCATCTGTGGTGCCACCGCCCCCGCCCAGGGCAAGCTGCTTCTTGGCATCGGCGAGCTGGCGTTCCAGCTGCTTACGTTCTTCCACCAGCTGCGCGACCCGCGAGGGAACATCGGCCGGGGTGACTTTCAAGATGTCGGCAACTGACGCGAGGCGATCTGACTGCTCGTCCAGATAGGCCTTCGCCCCGGCGCCGGCCAGCGCCTCGACCCGGCGGACACCGGAGGCAACGGCGCCCTCTGAAACCACCTTGATCAAACCGATATCGCCGGTGCGCGCAACATGGGTGCCGCCGCACAGTTCCAGCGACCAGGGCTTGTTGGCCCCGGCCTCACCTCGGCCCATCGAGACCACACGCACCTCGTCTCCGTACTTCTCGCCGAACAAGGCCATGGCCCCCTGCTCCTTGGCTTCGTCAACATTCATCAGCCGGGTCACCACCTCGTCATTCTGGGCGATAATCCCATTGGCGAGAGCTTCGATCTTTTCCATCTCCTCAGCACCGATCGCCCTCTGGTGAGCAAAGTCGAAACGCAAACGGCCAGGCTGCACGAGCGAGCCCTTCTGTACGACGTGCTCGCCAAGTGTCTGGCGGAGCGCCTCGTGCAGGAGGTGGGTGGCAGAATGGTGCATGCGGGTACCGGACCGCGCCTCGTGATCGACTTCCAGTTCGGCGGCATCTCCCGGTTTGAACGAACCTCTTTCGACCCGGCCGGAGTGTACAAAGAAGTCACCGAGCTTCTTCTGGGTGTCAGTGACCTGGAAAAGGTCCCCGCTGCCGGTGCGGATCACGCCCCTGTCGCCGATCTGCCCGCCGGATTCGCCGTAGAACGGTGTCTGGTTGCAGACGACCACGCCTTCATCCCCCTCGCCAAGACTGTCTGCCCGCTCGCCGTCCTTCACGACAGCAACGATCACAGCTTCAGCCTGCTCTGTGTCATACCCAAGGAAGTCAGAGGCACCGAGTTCTTCACGCAACTCGTACCAGAGGGTTTCAGTAGCTGCCTCACCGGATCCGGCCCAGGCCTTGCGCGCATCGGCCCGCTGGCGCTCCATGGAGGCATTGAAGTCATCAATTCCGACATCAATGCCCCGCACGCGCAACGCATCCTGCGTGAGATCGAGCGGAAATCCGTAGGTGTCATAGAGTTTGAACGCGACTTCGCCGGAAAAGGTGTCGCCGGCACCGAGTTCAGACGATTCCTGATCGAGAATCTTCAGGCCACGCTCCAGGGTCTTGCGGAAACGGGTCTCCTCAAGATTGAGGGTCTCCGTGATAAGAGCCTCTCCGCGCACCAGCTCCGGAAACGCCTGACCCATCTCGCGAACGAGCGCCGGCACCAGTTTCCACATAAGCGGCTCGGAGACGCCAAGCAGTTCGGCATGCCGCATGGCGCGCCGCATGATCCGGCGCAACACGTAGCCTCTGCCTTCATTCGACGGCAGCACGCCATCGGCGATCAGAAAGCTGGACGTCCGAAGATGGTCCGCAATCACGCGATGATGGGTAAGATGCTCTTTCCCGGTCCCTGTAGAAGTGGCGTCGGCCGAGGCATCCACCAGCGCTCCAATCAAATCGGTCTCGAACAGATTGTTCGTTCCCTGCATCAACGCGGCGAAGCGCTCCAGGCCCATGCCGGTATCGACCGAAGGCTTGGGCAACGGCTTGGACGTACCGTCGACAAAGCTCTCGAACTGCATGAAGACAAGATTCCAGATCTCGATGAACCGGTCGCCGTCCTCTTCGGGTGATCCGGGAGGGCCGCCCCAGATTTCCGGTCCGAAGTCATAGAAGATCTCGGTGCATGGTCCGTTTGGACCTGTGTCACCCATGCGCCACCAGTTGTCATCGGTGTCGATCCGGATGATACGCGTATCAGGCAGACCGGAAATCTTGGCCCACAGACCAGCAGCCTCCTCGTCCGTGGCATGAACCGTGACCGTGAGCTTCTCCCTGTCCAGCCCGAAATCCCTGGTGATCAGTGACCAGGCAAGATCGATCGCCTGCTCCTTGAAGTAATCTCCGAAAGAGAAGTTGCCAAGCATTTCGAAGAACGTGAGATGGCGAGCGGTATAGCCCACATTGTCCAGATCATTGTGTTTGCCGCCTGCGCGCACGCATTTCTGGGATGTTACGGCGCGGCTGTAATCGCGCGACTCCAGGCCGGTGAAGACGTTCTTGAACTGCACCATGCCCGCATTCGTGAACATGAGGGTTGGATCGTTGCGGGGCACGAGCGGACTTGAGTCGACGACCTCATGCCCGTTCTTCTTGAAGTAGTCGAGAAAGGTGGACCGGATTTCATTTACGCCGCTCATCGGCTTACCGCCTTCGGTGAAAGGGCCCGCGAGGCAGCTCGGCCACGGCGGACGGAAATTTGAAAGTCGACGGGTTTTAGCGACGGGCCGAACCCGTGTCCACAGCGCAAGGGGTGATGATCACGGTTGGGTTGGCTTTGGACCGTAAAAATGAAATGGCCCCTCCCCGGTGGGCAATTCGGGGAGGGGCCGGAGTGCAGTGCTTGAGGCCGGAATGCCGCTTCAAGGGGCTAGTGGGGTTACGGCCGAGGGACAAGAGGCCGTGTTCCTTTGGCAATCCGAACGCGTCGAGCCGGGACCTTCTGCGGGTGGGGATACAGGGTGCCGGCTCAATTGAGGGACGACGCATTTGGCCTTTCGCACTGCGGTTCCTGCTTGGGAACAGGAAACGGTATGAGCACGGACGGGCCTAGCTTGCCGCCCCCTTGAGTTCTCCGGTTTCAGGATCAGCGACTTCTTCATCGCCGGCAGGGCCTGCTTCAAGATGATCAGCCAGGAGGCCTGCATTCTGCCGGATACGGGTTTCGATCCGGTCCGCGATATCGGGATTTTCCTTCAGGAATGTCTTGGCGTTCTCACGGCCCTGGCCGACACGGTCGCCGTCAAAGGAATACCAGGAGCCGGCCTTCTCGACGATATTGGCGGCAACGCCGAGATCGAGAAGTTCGCCGGTCTTGGAGACCCCTTCCCCGTACATGATGTCGAACTCGACCTGGCGGAAGGGCGGCGCCACCTTGTTCTTGACGACCTTGACCCGGGTCTGGTTACCAACCACCTCGTCGCGGTCCTTGATGGCGCCGATGCGGCGGATGTCGAGACGGACGGAAGCATAGAACTTGAGCGCATTACCGCCGGTGGTGGTCTCGGGCGAGCCGAACATCACACCGATCTTCATGCGGATCTGGTTGATGAAGATCACCATGCAGTTGGACTTGGAGATGGAGGCGGTGAGCTTGCGCATGGCCTGACTCATGAGACGGGCCTGCAGACCGGGCAGGCTGTCGCCCATTTCGCCTTCCAGTTCAGCGCGCGGCGTAAGGGCGGCCACCGAATCGACTACCAGCACGTCAACGGCACCAGAGCGCACCAGCGTGTCGGCGATCTCGAGGGCCTGCTCGCCTGTATCGGGCTGCGAAATCAACAGTTCGTCCAGATCCACCCCGAGCTTGCGGGCATAGCTTGGATCGAGCGCGTGCTCGGCATCGACGAAGGCGGCAATACCCCCGGCCTTCTGGGCTTCGGCGACCGTGTGGAGCGCCAGTGTGGTCTTGCCGGAAGATTCAGGACCGAAAATCTCGACAATCCGGCCGCGCGGCAGCCCGCCTATGCCGAGCGCGACATCCAGGCCCAGAGAGCCGGTGGAGACCGCTTCAATCTCGACCACCTGGCCCTCACCGAGCTTCATGACCGATCCCTTGCCGAAGGCACGTTCGATCTGCCCGAGGGCTGCTTCCAAAGCCTTCTGCTTGTCCATTTCGTCGCTTTCCACCAGCCTGAGATTCGATTGTGCCATGAGATCTTTCCTTATCACTACCTGATTCCGCGTCGGGCGTCGTGGACATTCAGCCTGAGGATTGCGTTGTCCGTGTGCCACTGTATTTTGGCATTTGTACTTATTTTGTTCTCATGTGCAAGAAAAATTTTATCCCGCTGAATTTATTGGTTAAAGGCAGGTTCGTTCTAATGGTGTTCTGCCCGCGATGTGTCTGACGTGCCCCCCAGAATCTCCCTCGTTTGATAGGTGAGTCCGTTCCCTTGAGAAGGAGACGGACGATGCGCAAGAGCAGGTTTTCAGAAGAGCAGATCATCGCAATCCTCGCCGAGCAGGAACGGGGCAGCCCGACGACGGAGGTCTGCCGGCGGCACGGGATCAGCCCGAACACGTTCTACAAGTGGAAGGCGAAGTTCGGCGGCATGGGCGTGTCGGACGCCCGGCGCCTGAAGCAGCTTGAACAGGAGAATGCCAAGCTGAAGCGGCTCTTGGCCGACCAGATGCTGGACAACTCGATTTTGAAGGACCTGTTGGGAAACGGCTGACACGCCCGTCTGAACGGCGGGCCGCGGCTCAGGATGTGTTGTCTCGCTATGAGGTCTCACAGATGAGAGCTTGCCGGCTCATCGGGGTCGATCCCAAGACGGTGCGGCGCAAGGAAAAGAGAACAGATGAGAAGATCAGACAGCGCATGGGCGAGATCGCGGCCGAGCGGCGACGCTTCGGTTACAGGCGGATCGGGCTGATGCTGGAACGCGAAGGGATCACCATGAACCACAAGAAGCTGTATCGGCTCTACCGTGAGGAAGGGCTGGCCGTGAAGCGCAGAAAGGACCGCAAACGGGCCACCGGCACCAGAGCGCCGCTGGCAATACCCTCAAGGCCGGGTGAGCGCTGGTCGTTAGACTTCGTGTCGGATGTGTTCGGGGCAGGCCGCCGATTTCGCATTCTCGCGGTCATCGATGACTATAGCCGGGAGTGCCTGGCGCTTGTGGCGGACACTTCGCTCTCTGGAATGCGGGTGGCCCGCGAACTGGACCGGCTGATCCGGCTCTATGGCAAACCGCAGACCATCGTCTCGGACAACGGCCCTGAACTGACGTCGAGAGCCCTCCTTGAATGGCAGAACGAGAACCAGGTCCATTGGCATTACATTGAACCCGGCAAACCGCAGCAGAACGGCTTCGTGGAAAGCTTCATCGGGCGTCTGCGTGATGAACTGCTGAACGAGCAGGTGTTCGAAAGCCTCGCTCACGCCCGGCGGGCCTTGGAACTGTGGCGCTACGACTACAACAACATCCGACCACATTCCGCCCTTGGCGGGGTGCCACCCTCAACCGCGCGTGGCTCGCTTGAGCTATGGGGGGCTCCACTCCCCACACGCTCGATCAACGCAACCAAATGAGATATGCAAAGAAACGACTCACCTTTTGACCAAGGGACCCAGGGGGAGCACGTCATTTATGGGTCGTCGGACCGGTGTCAAACCAAGTGTCGTCGAACGAGGCTCAAAATGTCGTTTGGCCAGCTTTGACCCCTCGCCCACTGCGTTTCCGACAAAGCCCATAAGCCGCAGCAAACGGACAGTTTCGCGCGCCAAATCCCGCTTAATCCCGGATAATCCCGTCTACCGTGGGTCTCAAACCAAGTGTCGTTTTACAGCACTCGGATCGCTTTGCCGCATTCACCACGGTCTGGCCACCGGGCTTGCGCTGGAGGTTTCCCTGCCGCGGCTCGTTTCGCGGCCGGAGGGCGAAGAAAACTTTGCCCTGGCGGCAGTGATGATGGCTTTGCCACTGAACCGGCCCGCCAGCCGTCCTCAGACATGACCTTGAAACTCACGGTGGACGATTGAGGAGAAGGCGAAGTCCATCAGAGTGGCGAAACTGAACACCGGGAGTCCGACCGCATCCTGGACTTGCCGTGCGAAGGGCGGAAACCCGGTGCATTCCAGGACGAGCGCGCCCATGCCCGGATTGTCTTCAACGAATTCGGTTGCGACCGCGAGAAACTGCTCGGCCGCTTCGCTGCGGGAAACGCAGACCGGGTTTGCACGCTTTGTCTTCACCCAGAGCCGGTCAAAAGCAGGACACTTGCCATCGTTGCGGGCGCCCCGGATCACGATGTTGCTGTTCGGAGAAATGCCGACGGCCATCAGGTGTTCAGGCGTGACCGCATCCGTGTGGGACACCAGCAGTCCGACCAGCCGTTCCGGACCGATCAGGCTTTGTGCCCAGGCCACCTGGAGCATGCTGGATATGTAGACGGGAATGTCCATGTCCGCCGCCAGGCGTTTCTGGAAGTATGAAAAATGGCCGCACTCGCCGACGACGGCGCCGACACCGAAGCGCCGCAGACGTTGTGCGGCGGCCAGAATGGCCGGGTAGCAGGTATCGCGGTCGCTGGAGTAGGCCAGGGCCTTTATGTCCACCCCCTCAACGATCTCGTACTGTACCGGATAAGGAAAGGAACTGTGGTTGCGCACGTCTCCAGGAAAACCGGGATAAACGTCGTCCAGAAGAAGAACCCCCAGCCCGCCGCCATAGCAGACCTGCTGCGGTTTGGACGTTATGACATCGAAATGGTGATGGTTGAGCATCATTGAATGTCCCCCGTGGTGGTCTCAGCTCTCGGCCACCGCGGCGCGTCGCAATCGGGGCCGGTGTCGGCAATACTGATATGAGAAAGTACACGGCCGTACCGGGCCATGTCCCAGGGCCGTCCGCGATGCAGCGTGCACCGGTTATCCCAGAGCAACAGGTCGTGCTGCTGCCACGCATGGCGGTACACAAACCTGTCGTCCGTCGCAAAACCGGTCAGCTGCTCGATGATGGACCGGCCCGCCGCCGGGGAGAGCCCACGGATCAGCCCGAGATGGGCTCCGATGAACAACGATCTCGTGCCCGTGACGGGATGCTGGCGCACCAGGGGATGTTCGACCCTGGGAAGTGCGCAGCGCTCGGCCTCGCTCATGAGACCGGGGGCGATCCTGTCCCGCGAATAGGCATAGGAGTGAAATCCGGACAATGCGCATGCCCGCATTCTCAGATCGTCCGGCAGAGCTTCGAACGCAGCACGGGTGGAGGCGAACTCCGTCTCACCGCCAACGGGAGGCAGCAGTTCGGCCAGGAGCGCGGTCGCAAGCGCAGGGCGCGATTTGAACGAGCTGTCCGTATGCCACTGCTGGTTGGCGAGAACAGTCAGGGAAAGCCGGCCGGAGACGGAATCGATCTCACCGTCTTCGCGCAGATTGGTGGACCTGCTGACCTTGGAGCCGGCACCGACCGAACCGACCTTCACGGTATCGATCGGGCCGAACTGTTCTGCGAACCGGACGAACTCCGCGCGGGACAAAGGCTGATCTGGAAAGATCAGAAGGGAATGGGTATCGAACGCCTCGTGCAGCTCAGCGAGACGGGCGGGCGGCAACGGGTTGCGCAGGTCCAGCCCGTGAACCCTTACACCGAAGTGTTCGTGAACGGGCTCAAGCAGCGCGGGCGGGTGCCCTGCCGCACGCAGACCGGGCGCCTGTGCGGTTTCTCCGGACGGTATGGCCATAAGTCTTACTCCTTCCGCTGCAGAACGCAGCCCTGGATGACGTCCCAGCGATATGTTTCGGGATCGCATTCGAAGATTTCATGCTTCAGAACATCAAAACCGCGATCCGCGATCTGGGAGAGATAGACTTCCGGCTGATGCTCCTCGGCGGAATCATAGCCGTATTCCAGCTTCTCCCGGTTCTGCTCAGGCGTTCGGTGCGGGCCGTGCCAGGTCAGCTTGATCAGCTTGCCGTGGGGCTTCAGGGCTCCGCGCAGGACATCCGACAACCGGTCAAGATCAGGGCCGTGGAAGGTGCCGATGAAACCGGTCGCCACGATGCAGTCGAAGCGACCGGCAAGCCGCGCGGCTGCATCGAATATGTCTGCCCGCATGAACTCGAAAATCGTGCGCCCCTCGCGGGCCGCCCGCCGTGCCGCGCAGAAGCGGCGGTTACGCGACTGCTGCAGGTAGCGTATGGTCGATGAACTGACATCGAGCCCGACATAGCGGTCTGGGCGCTCGGCAAACTTCAGCATGTAGTCGTAGTACTGGGGTCCGCAGCCAGCATTCAGGACGATCCGGCCGTCCACGTGCTTCAGAAAGCTCCAGAGGAAGCCGGATACGGAGGGAAAACTGTCCCAGCGGTCACAGTCCATTCGGTAGTACTTTTCCACATAGTCGATTGGTGCATCGTGCATGGCGCTAGACCCTGTCCCAGCTTGTGAAGGTGGTGTCGTATGGAAGCGTCCTGCCGACCTGCAGCGGGTACCGGACCTCGCGAAACTCGGGCATGTTCACCCATTTGAGGGGCGGATAGATGATGCTGCCGAGCGCACGCGGCGTGCGCAGGACGAGCCAGGTGTTCTTCTTCAGCCCGCGCAACAGGTCGCGGACAAATTCGGACTTGGCTGCAACCGCCTCGGGCGCATGCGAGATGCCGATGAGAAAGGCTCCGGCCACGCAGTCAAACCGGTTGATACCGCGAAAATCCAGAAGGTCCTCTTGGAAGAAGGTCAGCTGCTTCTCGTAACCTGCGATCTTGGCGTACTCTCGCGCCAGATCGTTGGCGCGCGGATCATAGTCGATGCAGGAAATCGGCCGCCCGAAGATCTTGGACAGGGCAAGCGCCGTTGTCGGCATGGGCCCGGATCCGGCGAACAGGATCTTGTCCCTTGGACGCAGTACGCGGAAGTAGGCCTCCGGGAGCGACCTGACCTTGTGTTCGATCTGGGAAGCGATCAGGGACCTGGGATCCTTGGCCGCGATCGTCTGCTCGGCCCCTTCCAGTTCAAGATCGTATTCGTACTTCGCACGCAGCGCATAGAGCGCCGGCAGCATGCTCTGGATCTCCGGATCGTTCAGGACGCTTCGAAGCAGCCGCTCGTCCGTTATGCCGGCATAGCGCTCCAGCCGCTCATAAGGCTGGCTGAGATCGAAGTACCATCCAGGGGTCGAGGGGAGCTGCCAGATCCTCGCCTTCGAGTTGCGCGGTCTGGCGTTCACCAGTCCGGACGAAAGCTGAACCGTACGAGAGTAAGACCAGGCGTAATCGTGAAGAGAGCGAAGCGTTGTGAGAATCAGATGTTTGAGATGTTGCAGATCCGGCGTTTCAGGACGCCGGCGTGGTGTCTCATCCGGCGTTTGAACGTGCACATCGGTCATGAAGCTATCCTCCGGTTCTCCCCCAAGCCCCGGTTCGCCTCCAGGCCAGACTATCGATTGGGTCTCATTTCACCTCCGCTCCGGGCGCCAGAAGCCCGGCCCTGTGCTATTGATGGGATTGCCTCCGCAAGGGCCTGCAAGCCTGCGCAAAGCTCCCGCTCACCAACGGCAAAAGAAAGGCGGAACGCATTGGTTGATCCGAAGCCCTCGCCCGGCACCACGGCAACCCGGGCTTCGTTCAGAAGACGGTTTGCAAGATCGCCGGAGCCGCCGATCCGGTGGTTGTGCGAGGCGCAGCCGGCCACCAGTGCGCTGCAGTCGACCCAGGCATAGAAAGTTCCGTCAGGCACGAGCGGTTCAAGGCCTCTTATCTTCCGCAGCGACCTGACAGTCAGATCTCTGCGCTGCTGATATGATTGCCGCCAGTCCGACAGAAATGTCTGGTCCCCGGTGAGCGCCTCAATGGCCGCAGCCTGACTGACAGCACTGGGATTGCCGAAGGCATCGGCGAATATCGTGCCTATCGCATTGATCCAGCCCTCGGGCCCGCCGGCAAAACCGACCCGCCATCCCGTCATTGCATAGCTCTTGGACGTTGCGCCCACGGTCAGGGTGCGTGCCCTCAGTCTCGGCTCAACAGCTGCAAGTGTTGAGAATCTTGCGGGAGGGAAAACGATGTGCTCGTAAACATCGTCGGAAACGATCAGGATCTTCGGGTGACACAAAAGGACCCGGCCGAGGGCTTCCAGTTCGGCTGCCGTGTAGACCGCACCGGTGGGGTTCGACGGCGAGCACAGGATCAGCAGCCTGGTATGTGCCGTCAAGGCCCCGTACAAGCAATCCGGGGTGAGCTTGTAGCCCGAAGCCTGTTTCGTCTCCACAATAACGGGCCGCGCTCCGCACATGCGGATCATGTTCACGTGTGAAGGCCAGTAGGGTTTGGCGAGCACGACATCGTCCCCGGGTCCGACCACAGATTGGATGGCCGCTGCCAGCATCGGCTTTGCGCCGGCGGAAGCGGCAACCTCGCGAACACCAAACTCGAGATTGTTGTCACGGCTGAACTTTTGCCGGATCGCCGCCTTCATCGCTTCGGTTCCGGTGACGGGGGTGTACCGGGTTGCTCCGGTGTCGATTGCTCGATGGGCCGCCGCCGCTATCTGCACCGGCGTATCGAAATCCGGCTCACCGGCAGTGAAGTCAAAGAGGCGCTCGCCCGATGCCCTGAGCGCGCTGGCACGTTCGAAATGATGGGCAACCAGGGACGGGCCCATCCGCGCCACCAAAGGAGAGCAGAAACTGCGCTGATAGGTACTATGGGTGTGAACGTTCATCATTCAACGCAACTATGCCGCCTTCGCCTGGATGTAGTGCGCGGGGTCAACGCCCACCGAGACCGCAGCCTCACAAACAACCCGCCAGATGCCCTCCGGCAGCTCGATGCCGTGTTCGGCAGCTTTGGCGTAGGCCTCCCTCTCAACATCGCCCGGCAATCGGACGCGGTCATGGCCGGGTGCGGCCTCGAGAGCCCGGAGATCGGCAGAGAGCTTCGCGCCGTCCGCCAGCACGGCTTTCATCTGTCTGAATCCGCCGCACTTCAGAAGAATGAGCAGCCAGTTGAATTCCAGCGCCGGCCCGATCATCGCTTCGGCGATGTGCTCGGCGAAGACCGCCATCGCACTCCCTTTGTGTGCAGCCATGGGCAGCAGAGCACCACCATCCAGAACCGCTTCGGCTGACCGGGTCGGCTGGCCGGCACTATCGACAGCCACACCTTCGCCCAGTTGCGAGCCGGTGGCGGCAGCGACGGAGAGCTTGCCGGTTGCGATCGAGGAGGTGGAGAAGTCAGACACCAGATTAACGCCTCCCAAGCCGGGAAAACCGAAAGTGAACGGGTTTGTGCTGAGCGCGCCGCGGGCACTGCCGTGAGGGCACACATTTGGCCACTTGTGCCGCCCTCCCCCACCCACGATGATCGAAGCGTAGCCGCTGTCTGCCGCCTGGTTCGCAAACGCCCCTAGGCGGCCCGCATGGCCGCAGTTGCGCACCGCCACCGCCGCGATGCCTTGAGCGTCGGCGCGATCCATGCCTTGCCTCAGAGCCTCCAGAAAGGCCGGAATGCCCAAGCCTCTGCAACCGTCGATCATCAGCAGACCGCCAGCCTTCCGAGTACATTCCGGACGAGCGTTCGGGTTCAACCGGCCATCGCGCACTTGCGCGATGTAACTGCCCAGCCGGTGGAGACCATGGGACGGCACCCCCATGAACTCAGCTTCCACAAGATGCCCGGCGACGGCTTCGGCAATATCGGGCTCAAAGCCCGCCGAGCCAAGACAAGCGGACGCCAAGTCCAGCGCACACGTGTGTGTGACGGGTATTCCCATGACAAGATCAGCTCCGGAAGGCGGAGCGGAGTGCGACCGCCGCGTAAAGCGAGCTTCCGTCACACTCCGCAATTCAGCCGAACGGCTTGGCGGTGGAGCACCATTCGCCGTCGGCGGAGGATCAGGCTACCGGATCACTCCGGCATCAGACCCCGGCACAAGGGGTTGGGAGGCTAGCCTTCGCCGCCGCCTCCACCTGTTCCGCCGCCACCTTCGCCGCCGCTGCCGCCGCCGGTGTTACCGCCGCCTTCGCCGCCAGAGATGATGTCGAGTTCTGAAGCACTCAATTCACGGATGGAAGTGCTGGCTTCAGTCAGGCGGTCACCCAACCCGAGTCTACGATGGATTTTCATGGATCTAATCTCCTTTCAGATTGTTGGATAATTTCCAAGACAATCAAATGCTATCCATGTTAATTACCTCATTCAACTTGATTAAGTCTCTAATTTTTCAAATATATTTGAGCATTATATTTTGTGTATTTATCTTATTGTATAATATAAGAATTTTTCTATTTGAGGCGAAATTGAGGAGTAATGACATGAAGCTGCCCTCTTTATTTCGGCAACAGGCCGTAGACTTCCAACGGCAGCGTTTGCTGGGTGACGTAATCGTCATCAATGAACCATCGCTTGTCTTCCTGACGGCGATCATAACGACAATTGTGGCCGGTGGTCTGACCATGCTTTCACTGGGGGAATATGCGCGTAAGGAGCGGGTATCCGGCTATCTCGTGCTGGAATCAGGCCTCGTTAAGGTCTATGCGCCGGACACCGGAAAGATCTCCAGGCTGCATGTCGAAGACGGCGATCACGTCACCAAGGGAGACGTGCTCGCATCCCTGTCGACGGAGCGGTTCCTGAGATCAGGCAAAGGTCTGGAGGTCGTCCTGCTGTCGGAGCTGGACCACCAGAAGCGCAATTACGAGGCAAACATTGTTGCCGAACGCCGGCGCGCGCAGCTGGAACGGTCCCGGACCAGGGAGAGAATCGCGGCGATTAATGCGCGGCTGAAGGCCCTGCGCGAGCGCCTTAAGCTACAGGTGCTCAGATCCGAGATCGCCAGGGACGCGCTGGAGAACTACGAGAAACTGGTCGCTCAGGACCTGGGCCAGCGGGCGGAACATGTGCGGCGGCGCCAACAGCACCTGTTGGGCGAACAGAACCGCATTGAGCTGCAAGAGACGATTGGCCAGCAGATCGACCAGTTGTCGGATGCACGCTTCACCCTGAACGATATTGCCATCAGATCGAAGAAGGAGGTTGGCAGACTGAAGAACGCGCTAATCGAGTTGGCGCAGCGCCGGGCCGAGATCGAGAACCGGAAGGACTATGTGATCAGGGCAGCCACAACCGGGCGCGTGACGGCATTGCGCGTTACCGAGCGGCAGACCATAAGTTCAGACACTCTGCTGATGGCAATCGTTCCGCATGACGACGAGCTGGAGGCGGAACTGCTTCTTCCCGCCAGGGCCATTGGACTGGTGCGGCGCGGTCAGAAGGCGCGGCTCTACTACAGCGCGTTTCCGCAACAGCGCTTCGGCGCGTTCAATGCGAACATCACCACGATTTCGAAAACCATCCTGACCGCCAAGGAACTCCCGGCTCCAGTCGAGATAAAGGAGCCGGTCTATATTGCCCGGGCAGAGCTGGAGCGCCAGGCAATCGACGTGCGCGGCCAGAAGATCGAACTCCAGTCGGGCCTTCTGCTCGACGCGGACATCATTCTGGAGCGCCGGACATTGCTGCAGTGGCTGCTCGATCCTCTGCGCGGCGCGGTTCAGGGCAAGCCATGACGGGGCCGCTGTCATTTCTGAACTTTACGGGCATCAAGCGCCTGCCCGTGATCATGCAGACCGAAGCCGCCGAGTGCGGGCTGGCCTGTCTGGCGATGATCCTCGCCTATCACCGCTATCACACCGATCTCGGAACCTTGCGGCGCGTGTATTCGGTCTCGCTCAAGGGCACGACACTGCGCGAGCTGATAGACCTTGCCTCAGTGCTCGACATTTCCTGCCGGCCCATTCGCTTCTCCATGAGCGATCTCCGGTTCCTGTCCCTCCCCGCGATCCTGCACTGGGACATGTGCCACTTCGTCGTTCTCTCAAAGGTGACCGCACGCGGCGTCATTGTGCATGATCCCGCTTTCGGGCGGCGCCATCTCTCAATGCATCAAGCCGCAGATCACATAACCGGTGTCGCGCTGGAGGCGGTCCCGACTCCGGCTTTCCGGCCTCAGCGGAAGGTGGAGCAGGTCCGGTTGTCGGATCTGTGGAACCGGGTCCATGGCCTCAAATCAGCTCTGGTCCAGACCTTGCTGCTGTCGTCGATCCTGCAGCTCGTGGCTCTTGCCAGTCCGTTCTATCTCCAGCTGGCCATCGACGAGGCTCTGCTCAAGGAAGACCGGGAGTTCCTCCTGCTGATCGCGATCGGATTTGCCGGGCTCGTTGTCATCCACGTGGCAACCGCGACGCTGCGGCTCTACATCATCGCCTATCTCTCGAACCGTGTGGGCTACCAGCTCACCATCAACCTGTTCCGTCACCTGCTACGGCTGCCGCTGGCGTTCTTCGAGCGCAGACACCTGGGGGATATTGTTTCGCGGTTCTCTTCGACCACGAAGATCAATGATGCCATCTCCTTCGGTCTCGTCTCCGCTCTCATCGACGGGACGATGTCAATTGCCATCCTGGCGATGATGTTTGTCTATGACACCACGCTCGCTTGGGTCGTCGTAGTAACAATCCTGGTCTACGCCCTCTTCCGGTGCGTGGTGTTCTGGCCAACACGCCAGCGCAATCACGAACTGATCGCGATGACCGCAAAAGAGAACTCCTACTTCATGGAGTCGGTGCGGGCGATCATGAGCATCAAGATGTTCTCCGGCGAGACGGTCCGCGAGCAGTCCTGGCACAATCATCTGGCGAACAAGGTCAATGCCAATGCCAGAGTGCAGGTCATCCGGATCTACCCCTACGTGTTCGAGCTGTTCATCTTCGGACTACAGCACGTGCTGATCATCTATCTCGGCGTCCAGTTCATCCTGGAGGGACGGCTCACCGTGGGGATGCTTTTCGCCTTCATCGGATACCGGCAGTTTTTCCAGGACCGGGTCATCGCCTTTTCCTACCATGTGTTCGAACTGAAGATGCTTGCCCTCCACCTTGATCGGTTGGCGGACATCATCCGGTCTCAGCCGGAACTGGCGGCGAACAACAACGCTGCCGTTGCCGCGGTGCTGCAAGGCGGGCTCGAACTCAGAGGCGTCGGGTTTCGCTACTCGGAGGGTGAGGACTATATCTTCCGCGATCTATCGATGACCATTCGCGCCGGCGAGATGCTGGCCATTACCGGCCGTTCCGGCTGCGGCAAGACCACACTTCTGAAAGTGATCCTCGGCCTCCTGCCCGCCGATGAAGGCGAAATCCTGATCGACGGCGCTCCCCTCAACGTGTTCGGCGTGCAGAATTTCAGGCGGCAGATCTCTGCGGTGATGCAGGACGACCAGCTTCTGTCCGGCACCCTTGCAGACAACATCTGCTTCTTCGATCCGGAGTTCGACATGGCACGGATCGAGGCCTGCGCCAGGACCGCCTGCATCCACGATGACATCATCGCCATGCCCATGAACTACAACAGCCTGGTTGGCGACATGGGCACCACCCTCTCCGGCGGACAGAAGCAGCGCGTGCTGCTGGCGCGCGCCTTGTACAAGCGGCCGGCCATCCTGTTCATGGACGAAGGCACGGCCCATCTCGACACTGGTACGGAGGAGAAAATCAACCTCCAGCTCAAGGCAATGGAAATCACCCGGGTGATCATCGCCCACCGTCAGGAGACCATCCGGGCCGCAGACCGGGTGATCGATCTCGACGACAATCAGCTCCGGGACATCACTGACGCCGTAAGGAGACTCGCGGCGGCAGGCACGGAACTTCCCGGGACAAAAATGTGAGGATGCTGGACGAAAATGCGCCAAGCGAGACATCGGGAGACAGAAATGGACAGCGTAACCGACCCGGCCCAACCGATCGTCGTGAGTTCATCCACGGATATCGGTTACATCGTCTATCTCATGGCCAGGAGCCCGGCATACAGGAACTGGTCGACGGCGCAGGCTGCCGACATGCTCCTGCCCGCGCTGCTGCGCCAGCAGGTACGGGTCTATTGCGACCACACCGGAGCGCCGATCGGATTTGCAGCATGGGCGTTCGTCAGCCAGGCGGTCGAAGAACGCATAGAAGCTGGCAATCTGCGGCTGGCTGCGAACGAGTGGGCGTGCGGAAATGGCCTTGTGGTGCTCCACTTCGCGGCCTTGTACGGGCGGGGCCGCGCCGTCCTGTCCGAGCTCCGGAGTGTGCTTCTCGAGAACCACGACTCCGCGCGGTTCGTCCATCTGCGCCCGGATGGAACCTTTGGAAAGATGACAATCTGGAACAGGCTCCAACGCGTCGGCGGACTGCAACGAAACCTGGGCAGGGGCGAAATCAAGTTCAGAATCTGGTTTGGCCACAGGCATCTCGGGGTTTTCGAAACAGCCGATCAAACCCTTGAGAACGCTCTGCATAACGCCGATGAGCGGCTCTGCCGGCTGCTTGATCTGAACGATGACGCCAGGGTTCTCGATGCCGGATGCGGCAACGGCTCCACGGCACGATGCATCGCCGATCGGTTCGGGTGCCGTGTCGAGGCGATTGACCGTTCAGGCGGTGTGATCTCAGACGCCTGGACCGACTACGGCAGGAGCCTGGAGGGCAAACCAAGGCTCATAAACTTCCGACATGCCGACTTCAACAAACTGCCCTACGACGATGGCGCATTCGACGCCGTCATCGCATCGGAGATCTTGTCTCTTGCCGAGGCGCCTGACAGGGCGGTGGCCGAAGTTATCCGTGTCCTCAAGCCGGGAGGCGTACTCCTGTTTGCCGATCTCGTCGCAGAGGGTGCGCCGGACAATGCCGAACGCCTCAAGAAGGCGTCGAGCGTCAAGACGTTGCGTGGCCAGGCGGAGTGGCGAAGCATCTTCACGTCCGTCGGCTGTCAGGTTGAGCATGCGGAGGATTGGACAAACCATCTCATCAGGACGTACCAAAAGCTGCTCAAACGGCTTGATCTCGAGTTCCCTGAAGAACTCGCCGCCCGCTCGATTGGCCGCGAGCTGCGGATCTGCAACGAGGCCGCTGCCGGAGGTGTCCTCGGCAAAATCGTGCTCCGGCTGAAAAAATCGCATATCCCCGGGAGATTGTCCGCGCCGACGGCCGAGGATGCTGTTGCTGCGCAGAAGGTGACTCTGATCATGCTGAGCGGCGGCATAGACAGCGTTTACACGCTGTGGAAGGTCCTTCAGGAAACTGACGACAAGGTCTTGGTTCACCACATCAATCTGGTCAACCCTGAGCGCCGTCATGTGGTCGAGGCAGAACGCTGCCGGGCGATCGTCCAGTACCTCCAGGAGACGGTCCGGCCGTTTGCCTACAGCGAGTCTACAATCGATCACCGTCAGTTCGAGTTCTTTGGTTTCGACATGATCACGGTTGCCTTCGAAGCCGGACTTGTTGCGGTTTCGCACCTGCTGAAGAATGACGAGAAGGTAGACCGATGGATGGTCGGCAGCTGTTCGGAGGAGCCGGTCTGGTCAGAACGCAGCAGCAGGACAAGTGCTGCCTGTGAGGCAAATACCTTCCCGCATCCGCCGCCGGAGTACGATTGGTTGCCCATCGTTTCGAAGCAGGAGGAGATAAACGCCCTTCCAGACGAACTGGTGGCAATGACTTGGGGGTGCAGAAGGCCGCAGCTGACCGATGCCGGCTATGTTCCCTGTGGAACGTGCGCAACGTGCCAAATCATCGCCGGCACGGTAAAAGGTGAGCGCGCAGTCGCATAAACTGAGCCCGTTGGAACAGAAGGTCGTTTTGATGAAAGACGAAGCAAGCGTTGGCTCGGCAGAAGCGCTATCGGGTTCAACCGCACCGGGCGGAGGACACGAACAGCGGCCTGTCCACAGTCCACCGGAGCTTTCCCGGGTCTACGGCAGTGAGACCGTGACTGAGAAGAGAGCACACTATGAACGGTGGGCCCGGACCTACGATTTTGATCTGGAATGCGGTATGGGCTGGGCCGCTCCAGCCACTGTGGTCGGACTCCTGCGCAAGTTTCTTCCGGACAAAAGCAGCAAGATCCTGGACGCGGGATGCGGTACAGGTCTTGTCGGAGCGGAGCTTTCGAAATCGGGATACCGACAGCTTACCGGGATTGATTTTTCCGCCCAGATGCTCCGCCAGGCGGAGCGGCGCGGGATCTATTCAAGTCTTTCCGAAGGTGACCTCACCAAACCACTGGACCTGTCTGACAGGTTCGACGCCACACTCTGCGTCGGTCTGTTCGGATTTGGACCGCCTCACGTGGAGCATCTTCACCATCTGACTGCCACAGTGCCGCCGGGAAACCCGACAATTGTCACGATCAACAGCAAAGGCTGGGATGCAATGAACTGGGCCGAAAAGCTGCCTCGCGAGATCGAGCACCGGCGCCTGGAGATGAAGCTCCTGCAGACCATCGACTACCTGCCCAAGGTCAGGATTGACGCGAGGCTCCTTGTCATCACACGACAATAGGCTCTCCAGGGCAACGGCGCGTTCGCTACTCCTGCCGCTGCCCGCGGAAAAGGCTCGATATCCAAGCCCGGAGTGCAGAAAAAATCAGGGAGAACGCGCCCAGTTTCCGGGACGCGTGAGCTGTGGCTTTCCCTCCTGTGGCCCTGGCGCTCAGGCGGGCCGTCGTTTCCTCAAGCAGGCTGTCAGCAATCTGCTGGACGATGGCCGGCCTTCCGACCTGGGCCAGGAGTCCGCTTAGCCTGTAGGTGATATCGAGATGCAGTTCAGTTTCAGCGTCGTTCAGCGGCTTTAGTGCGTACTCCAGTCCCCCATCAAGCTGCGAGCGGGTGAGCTGGTCGCGGCCACGTCCGATGATGCTGCCGGCCATACCCTCCTCGCGATACCTAACCCTGGCCGCGCCGTCGAACTGCGCGACCATCGGACCGATCGCGACGGCGATGAACCCGCGTACCGGGTCGGCATCTCCGGAGCCGGTGAGCTGCGCGCCCGGGATGCAGGCTGCCACGGCAGATGTATCCTGAAGGAGGACGCGCAGTCGCTCTGCAGGGGCTGCGAGGCGCAGTGTGCGGGTCAGTCTCACACCGTTACCGATGCGATCAGGGACGCCAGAGACCGTTACGGAGCCGGCCTGTTCGGTGGAAGCCGGTGCCGCCTCGGCAGGCGACGAATCCTCAACCGGGATCGTCGGCTGCGGCCGGGTACCCTCCCCCGCGATTACTTCAGCGGCCGGTGGTTCATGGGCGAGAACGTGCTTGATCGCATTCACGGCACCCTGGTAGCCGGTGCACCGGCACAAATTGCCGGATATCTCCTTGCGGATGCGCGGTTCGTCTGCCTCGGGCAGGCGGCGGACGATATCATAGGCTGTGGTCAGCATGCCCGGCGTGCAGAACCCGCATTGCAGGCCGTGGTGCTGCTTGAACGCCTTACGTATTGCGTTCATCAGCGGATCGTCTGCGAAGGCTTCCAGTGTGCTGATATCCGATCCGTTGCAGGACACGGCCAGGGTCAGACACCCGCGCACGGGCCTGCCGTCCTTCATGACGGTGCAGGCGCCGCATACGCCCTGCTCGCAGCCAAGATGCGTGGCGGTCAGCAGCAGCTCTTCGCGCACGAAGTCGGCCAGATGCAGACGCGGCTCGACCTCGGCGCTAACCTCACGGCCGTTGACGCTTAGTGCGATGTGGCTGTTGTTCATGGCTGTTTTCCGGCCGCGTCTGTGGCTAAGCCCAGGGCATTCCCAAGTGCTGTTACGTGCAGAGCCCGCTCCCGGGACGCCGTGTCCGGCAGCAGATCTGAAACCGCCTCACCAACGTCCACCGCTCCTGCCAGCAGCCGTCGTGCCGCCTCTCCGGTAATCAACTGCGGCTGCGAAGACAGAGCGCCGATGGCAATTCGCGGCTCTCCGCTGGAAGACAGGGTCAGCACCGCAGCACTTGCCTTGGCGAACTCGCCGACCTGGCGGCAGTACTTCCAGTACGCCCAGCCTGCAGCTGCCGGTGGCCGCGGCACACTGACCGCAATGATCAGGTCAGCCGGACCAAGACATGTTTCAAACGGACCAGTGAGGAAATCCTCAGCTGCAACTTCCCGGCGCCCGTCCGGTCCTTCAATGATGATCACCGCCTCCAGAGCCAGCATGACCACAGGCCAGTCCGCCGCCGGGTCGGCATGAGCGAGACTGCCGCCAAGCGTGCCGCGATTGCGCACGGCACGATGAGCAATGTTGGCAGCGACCTTTCCGAGCCAGCCGGGCGTGGGGTCCGGCACGTCGCCATCCTCGATCTCGGCATGAGTTGTGGCCGCACCTATCGTGACACCATCCGCTGTCTCGCGAGTCGCACGGAGCTCCGGCAGCATTGCGACATCGACCAGCGCTCCGGGACGCGTCAGCCTCAGGTTGAGAAGCGGCCCAAGAGATTGCGATCCGGCGACGAGCTTAGCGGTGCCGCCCGCCTGCTCCAGCGTGCCCATGGCACCGGAGGCGCTCTCCGGGACGCTGTAGCCGAACGCGGCCGGCTTCATTCCGCGGCCTCCCTTGGGGCCACCTCTGCGAGAGCCTCCAGAACACGCTCCGGCGTCAGGGGAACTTCCATGACCCGTGCGCCGAGATCACGCAGGGCATCGTTGACCGCGTTGGCAATTGCTGCCGGTGGACCGATTGCCCCGCTCTCGCCGATGCCCTTCTGGCCAAAGCGGCTCAACGGTGACGGCGTTTCCATGTGTTCAATCCGGATCTCCGGAAGATCGGCCGCGACTGGCAGGTGATAGTCTGCAAATGTCGTCGCCAACGGTTGACCGTCCACGTCGAACGGCATTTCCTCAAACAAGGCGGTGCCGATACCCTGCACGGTGCCGCCGATAACCTGGCCATCGACAATCATCGGGTTGATCATTGTGCCGGCATCCTCAACGACCACATAGTCCAGAAGGCGGACGTCCCCGAGGTCAAGGTCAACCTCGACTTTCACCGCGTGGCAAGCATAGGAGAACGTGCCGGTGTCCTGGCTGGGCTTGTAGCCCTCAGTGGCCTCCAGACCGCGCGGATCAACATCGGCAGGCAGGCCCTGTGGTGCGAGGTACCAAGTCTTGCAAACTTCGGCGACGGGAATCTCGGCCCCATTTGCCCGCGCCATACCGCCTTCCAGAACCACGTCTGCAGGCTGGGCCTGGAGCAGATGTGCGGCAATCTTCTTCAGGCGGACCGCGATTTCGGCGGACGCCGCCCCCGTTGCCCCGCCAGCCATGACGATGCCGCGCGATCCCCAGGTGCCAGTGGAATAGGGCGTGTACTGCGTGTCTCCGTGGACCACTTTCACGCGGTCCGGATCAATGCCTGTCTCGCTGCTGGCGATTTGTGCCAGTGTCGTCTCCATGCCCTGGCCATGATTGTGCAGGCCAACGCGCAGCTCAAGATCACCGTCTGGCGTCATGCGCACGGTGGCCTGCTCGAAGCCGGGGATCATTGGCACCCCCCAGGCCTGATAGACCGAGGTGCCGTGGGCCCCCTGTTCGCAGAAAAATGCAAAACCGACGCCCTGCCTCTTTCTGGAAGTTCGCATGCGTTGCTGATGCAGGCGAATGTCATCGGCGCCGATGGCGTTCACGGCTCGGCGAAGCGCCTCCGGATAGTCGCCTCCGTCAAAGTACTTGTTCGTGATGTTGGTAAACGGCATTTCTTCCGGACGCACGAGGTTCCGCGCACGGATGGCTTCAGGTGTCATGCCAAGCTCTTCTGCAAGGGCGTCCATCATCAGTTCCAGCGCAAAGCAGACGCCCGTACGCGCCACGCCGCGGTACGGCAGTATTGCCGGCTTGTTGGTCGCAACGGAGACTGCATTGCAGCGATAGCCGCGCATACGGTAGGGACCGGGCAGGATGCTCGTAACCTGCGCCGCTTCAAGACAGGCCGAGAACGGGTATGCCGAATAGGCACCGGAATCGACGATTGCATTGCAATCGAGCGCCAGAAGCTCACCGTCCTCAGCCGCATATCCTGTGATTTCATAGGCATGCTCACGGCAGTTGGCCCCGCTCATGAGATGTTCGCGGCGGTCCTCCAGCCAGCGGACAGGCCGGTCCAGTTCCATCGCCAGGAAGCCTGCGACGACCTGTTCGCCCAGCACTGGCAGCTTGTAACCGAAGCCGCCGCCCACATCTGGTGAGATCACGCGCACCTTCGCCTGCGAAAGGCCAAGGCACTCGGCAAGGCCTGTGCGAAGGATATGGGGCATCTGCGTAGAGGTGATCAGGGTTAGCTGCTCCAACTGCCGGTCCCACTCCGCCAGACACCCCCTCCCCTCCAAAGGCGCCATGCATTGCCGCGCCGTGCGATAGGTCCGCGTCACGGTGGCTGCGGCACCGGCAATCGCCTCCGCGAAACCGTTCTCGAAGCTGGACTCCAGAAAGGCATTGCGCTCCCATTGCCGGTGTATCGGGGGCTGGGCTTCGGCCGCCGTGGTCATCTCCACAACCGCTGGCAGTTCCTTGAAGGACACTTCCACCTGTTCCGCCAGATCCTCGGCTTTGGCGCGGGTTTCTGCGAGGCAGGCAACGATCGGCTCGCCGACGTGAAGAACGCGATCCGTTGCAAGAACCGGCTGGATGGAACGCCGGAAGCCCGGAATAGCGCAGTCGGCGAGAATTCCGCGAACCCGCTTCAGATCGGCAGCTGAGAAAACGCGAGATTCGGCCAGATCAGGCTTGGTGATGCCAGTGATTTCCGCGTGCGCCAGAGGGCTGCGCACGAAAGCGATTTCGAGCATCCCCGGCCGACGGTAGTCGCCGACAAACTTTCCCCTTCCCCTCAGCAGACGATCATCCTCGCGGCGCGGAAGAGATGCACCGATACCCCTGCCCGCTTCGGTGTCCTCTCTATCAGCTGACATTTGCCCTCACCTGACGTCCTACATGGCTCGCACGCTCGATCCACGCCGCCATATTCCGCCAAGAAGAAAGCATCTCGCCTTTGCTCGCGCAATTGTTCAGTTTGACGATGCAGCCGGGATGACTACTCTCACACGGGGCAGCGCAGGAGGGCAGCATGAGTGTACCTGAAAGTGTGCATCTGAAAACCGACGTTCTGGTTATCGGTTCAGGCGGTGCAGGCATGTATGCGGCCATTGAGGCTGCGCGTGCCGGCCATGATGTGCTGCTGGCCGACCGCAGCCTGATCGGACGCAGCGGAGCGACCGTTATGGCGATGATGACCGTCGCCGTTGCCCTCGGCGTGCAAAGGGATGATGCGCCCGCCTATCACTTCGCTGATACGCTCGCCTCGGGCCACGGGCTGTGTAATCAGGATATCGCCCGTCTGCTCTGCGAGGAAGGGCCCGAATGCATCCTTGAGCTGGACGAATGGGGCGTTGGCTGGGCGCGGCAGGACAATGTCATTCATTCCGCATTTGCTCCGGGCCACGACCGGCCGCGCTGCGTCTATGTGGACTTCCTGAGCACGGGCCCTGCGGTTTCCAAGACCATGCGCAAGGTTCTGCACGGCTATGACAGCGTCAGGCGCATAGGCGACCTGCTGATCATCGATCTCGTAAAGAGCGGCGACGCGGTTACCGGTGCCGTCGCGGTCGACATCAGTTCCGGCAGGCTTGTGACCATTGCTGCGAAAGTCACGATTATCGCGACGGGCGGCCTGACCCGCCTGTTCCGCCGCTCCAGTGCGGCGTTCAACATGGGCGGTGACGGATATGCGCTGGCCTTCAGAGCCGGCGCCCGCCTGATGGACATGGAGTTCGTTCAGTTCTTCCCGATCGGGCACCTGGCCCCGCGTCTTATTGGCCTCGACCCGATCATGTGGGATCCGTTCCGCTACAAACTCGGCGGACGGCTGCTCAACGCTGATATGGAGGAGTTCACATCGCGCTACGGCACGGCTGAGGACGGCCGCTATGTAATCACGCGCGATGCCGCCACATATGCCATCACCAAGGAAGTGGAAGCCGGCCGGGGTACGCCCCATGGCGGCGTGTACCTCAGCTTCATGCACCTTTCCGAGCAGGAACTTCGCGATGCGTTCGGACCGGTGATCGACAAGCTCTCAGAGAACGGAATTGACCTGACCCAAATGCCCATCGAGGTTTCTCCGATCGCGCACTATCACATGGGCGGGATTGAAGTGAATGCGCGAATGGAAACCGCTGTTCCCGGCCTTCTGGCGGCTGGAGAGGCCGTCGGCGGAGCCAATGGCGCCAACCGTTTGTCCGGCAATGCGATCACCGAGGCATTGGTGTTTGGCCGCCGTGCCGGGCGGACGGCCGCCGAAATTTTGGCGAACGGCGCCGATCTGCCGGAGTTCCGCGAGGAGGACGCAAGGGCGGCAAGGGAACGGGCAATCGGCATCGGCCCGCCGCTCGATACGGCGGCGATGGTGAACGCGCTGCAGCACACGATGTCCGACAATGCCGGATCGTTCAAATCGGCGGCGAGCCTGGCGCGGGCCAGAGCGGATATTGAAGAGCTCGCAGCGCGTCTGGGCGAAGCACCGCCGGGGGCGCCGGCTGCCTTCGACCCGGTGCGCACAGACTGGTTCGATTTGCGTAACATGCTTCTTGTCGCCCGGGCGGTGGTGGAGTCCGGCGCTGCGCGAGCCGAAAGCCGCGGCGCCCATCAGCGTGAGGATCATCCTGGCATGCTGGATGAGTGGACGCTCAACCAGTATGTGAGACTTGAGGGAAATGACCTGCGGCTCGAGAAGGGCAGCCTCAGGCCCGTGATGGAGGCAGCTCAATGACCGAGACCGCTCGACTGGTTATCGCCCGCGGGACCGTCAAAGGCTCACAGCAGGAAGAGGCGTTCGATGTGCCCTTCAAGGCCGGCCAGTCCGTGCTCGACGGCCTGCGCTGGATCCGGGCCAATGCGGCGCCAGATCTTGCCTTCCGGTTCTCCTGCATCAGTGCCAATGCCTGCACAGAGTGCATGATCCGCGTTGACGACAAGGTTCTCTATGCATGCCTCGCCAGGCTGGAGCCGCGGGAAATGCATCTGGCACCGCTTGCCAACAAGCAACTGGTCCGCGATCTCGTTACTGAAATCGCCCCGCCTCAGGAGCGGCTCTCTCGGCATCTGGAATAGGCTGGCACCTGAAGCGGCGTGCGAGGCACGGCCAGGCTGACTTCGGGCGTGACCGGCAGCCGTGAGGCTGGGCACGCGCCGAAACTGTCCTAAGCGAATTCAAAATGGTCTGACGTGAGGAAACCGGTCAACGTATCCTCGAAGAGGATCGACTGTCCTGCGCCAAGATCCAGCAGGACGTCATCACCCTGCTGGGTAAGCGCTGCCTGCACATCGGCAAAACTGTCAAAGCCGCTGATGCCGTCAAGCTGCACCACATCGGCCCCGGTTCCGAACTCCGTCAGGGCATCCTGACCGTCACCTGCAGCGAAGATGAACGTGTCATCACCCAGCCCTCCGGTCAGCACGTCATTGCCGGTTCCGCCCAGCACCGTGTCGTTTCCGGCCGAACCGACGACCGTGTCATTGCCGCCAGCAACGTCGATTAGGCTGATGTCCGTCAGGGCCGTCGTCGAGAAATCGAAGCTCTGGCCTGTCCAGTTGCCGACGATCCTGACCCCGCCGAAGCCATTACCGGAGATCTCTTCGACGCCATTGGCGTAGCTGCCAAACAGTCCGATGGATACGTTTGCCTCGCTGGCCAGGACCTGATCGTAACCGGCCCCGCCGTCGAACGTATCGAAGCCGTGGCCCAGGCCAACCAGGAAATCATCGTCACCGCCATTGCCGGACAGCGTATCGTCTCCCGCGCCACCGATAATCACGTCGTCGCCGTCCGAGCCAAGCACCGTGTCATTGCCGAGTGCGGCGTCGATATACGCAATGTCGGTGAGGATGACATTGGAGAAATCAAGGTACTGCCATTGCCATGTCCCCATGATACAGACGTTGGCATGGCCGGCACATGCGAATTCCTCAACCGTGCCGTTGAAATCTCCGATCAGCCCGATGGCGACGTTTGCTTCGGTCGCCAGAACCTTGTCGTGACCCGTCCCTCCGATGAAACTGTCAAAGCCGTGACCCAGCCCGACGAGGAAGTCATCATTCCCTCCACCGCCATTCATGACGTCATCACCGCCGCCCCCGAGAATCTGGTCACGCAGGTTCGACGCCAGCACCGTGTCGTTTCCAAGCCCGCAGTCGATGAAGCACGGCAGGTTCGATGCGCTGAGATCGATGTTCTCGGCCCACCAGTTGCCGATGAAGTCAGAAAACTCGACGTCGACTTCAAGATTGTAAGTCGCTTCAGCCGAAGCGACCCCGTCCGTGACGGTGTATTTGAACGATGCAGCGCCCGTGAAACCGGCATCAGGTGTAAACACGACATCACCGGCCGGGTTCAGTTCGACCGTGCCGCCCACGGCCTCGTGGACCGAAACCAGTGACAGCGCATCGCCATCGGCATCCGTATCGTTCGCCAGCAAGTCACCCGACGGGATCGTAACCGGCAGCTCGGGATCGATCAGGCCGCCATTGTCATCGGCTGCGACAGGGGTTGCATTGTCTACCATGGAAATCACATTGGCGATTTTCCATACGGTGCCGTCGTCAAACTTGATCTGTTCGATCGTGTCTGCGGCGCTCCCCGCAAGGGTGTTCACGACAGTGATGCTGTCGCCCGGGTTATGACCGCCGAAGGAGATCAGAAGGTTGGCCGGATTTGCGGGATCTTTCTGGATGAACGTTTCTGACGGAGCGTACCCGCTGATCTTCAGAACGTCGTTGTCCTTGTGGCCGGCGTCCTGAATGGTGTCTGCACCGTCACCCTTGGCGTAGTTGTAGGTATCCGAGCTGTCGCCGCCCTGAAGGGTGTCATCCCCTACGCCGCCAGTGATCGCATCCTTGCCCTTGCCGCCCTCCAGGCTGTCATTGCCCTCGCCGCCCAGCAGGGCATCGTTTCCATTTCCGCCGAGAAGAGTGTCGTCGCCCTCTCCGCCATCGAGATGATCGTGGCCGTTGCCGCCGTCGAGCGTATCGTCCCCGGCGAGGCCGGAAATGTTGTCGTTCCCGTTGTTGCCGCGAAGTTCGTTGGCATTGCCGTCCCCACTCAGACTGTCCGCCTTGCGAGAGCCCGTGACGTTCTCAACACCTGCGACCGTGTCGCCTTCCGCATCGCCGCCCGAGCCTGTTCCGGCGGCCAAATCAACCGTCACTGCAGATTTCGACTTGCTGTAGTCCAGCGTGTCGATGCCGGTTCCGCCGTCATGGCTGTCCGCCCCGGCGCTGCCTTTCAGCGTGTCGTCACCAGCCCCGCCGACGAGATCATCATCGCCTTTGCCACCATCGAGGATGTCGTTGCCGTCTCCGCCATCCAGATCATCATCGCCGTCAGATCCGATTAGGGTGTCATCATCGTCGCCGCCATTCAGGACATCATTGCCCTTCCCGCCATTGAGCGTGTCGTTGCCCGCATCGCCGTTCAGCGTATCGTTGTCGTTGTGCCCGATGAGCGTATCATCGCCCTCGCCGCCGTTGAGGGTGTCATGCCCCTTGCCGCCGTTCAGGTAATCCTCGCCACCGTCACCAGACAGGGCGTCATTGCCATTGCCGCCGTAAAGGCGATCATCCTCGCTGCCTCCAGAGAGAGTGTCGTTGTTGTTCCCTCCGTTGAGGTAGTCTGCGCCGCTTCCGCCGTTCAGGATGTCATCGCCGTTCTGGCCGTACAGCCTGTCGTCGCCGCCATCGCCGTTAAGGGTATCATTTCCGTTGCCGCCGTAGAGACGGTCAGCATCGGCACCTCCGTGCAGTTCGTCATTGCCGTTGCCGCCGCTGAGATAATCGTCGCCGCCCTCGCCCCGGAGCACATCGTTGCCGTTCGCTCCCCAGAGCCTGTTCGCCGCGCCATCGCCGGTGATCATGTCATCGTACTTGGAGCCGATGACCTCCTCGATATTGACGAGTACGTCGCCCTGGGCATCGCCTCCAACACCGGCGGAGCCATCGAGGCTCACGGTAATCCCGGCCTTTGAGCTGCCGTACTCGGCCCGGTCAGCATTCCCTGCGCCGCCGTCGAGATTATCTGCTCCCAGCCCGCCGTTCAGACGGTCATTGCCATCGCCGCCTTTCAGGGTGTCGTCGCCGTTCTGTCCATAGAGACGGTCGTCCTCGTCGCCGCCATCCAAATCGTCACTGCCGTTGCCGCCGTAGAGGCGATCCTTACCGTCTTCGCCCTTCAGCGTATCATCGTCGTTTCCGCCATATAGCCGATCATCGCCAAGGCCGCCGTACAGAAAGTCGTTGCCGTTGCGTCCCACGAGCACGTTGTTTGCGCCGTCACCGCGGATGCTATCCGCATGGTTCGAACCGTACACCTGCTCAATGCTGATGTAGGTGTCACCCTGGGCTTCACCTCCGGATCCGAAGTTCGCGGCAAGATCGACGGTAACCCCTGACGCGGAGCGCCGGTACTCGGCACGGTCGGTGCCGTCTCCGCCGTTCAGAACATCACCACCGGTGCCACCTTCAAGGACGTCGTTGCCGGCGTCGCCGAAGAGTGTGTCATCACCCCCCAGGCCGCGGATGTTGTCCTTCGATGCCGTACCATTGATGATGTTGGAGAACTCGTCTCCAATGAGATTCGCCATGTGCAGCCGCCCAGCATTCCTTGCAGAGGCCGCAAAAAGACGCACTGCGGCCCAGCCCAATTTCGCTTCAGGATAGGGACCGGCCGTTGAAAAGGTTCGAATCGAACCGCTAAACAATTCGAGGAAAAGTTAACCAAACAGCGCAGACACAAGCGGAATGCGGCGTGACTCAGGTAGCCGGCACGTTAACAGAATAAACGCTCACAGAGCTGTGATCGGGCACGCGCAAGATCTTTTCGGAAATCGAGGTGTCAGTGCGGCTGTGGAAGGTGACCGTCTTCGGTCAGCTTGATCTCGGCCGCCATTAGCCCCTTCGGACCCTGGCCAAACCGGACATAGAGGATCTGATCGGGATAGATCTCCGCGATTGCGTATTTGCGGAGAGTTTCCATATGAATGAAGATGTCCGGTGCATCATCTGCCTCGGTTACGAAGCCGTAACCGCGCACCCGATTGAACCACTTCACCTTCACCTTGACCCATTCGGAATCAGGCTGCACCTGGGTGTGCGTCCGGATTGGGCGCTGAACCGGCTGGATAGCCGTAGAGGTGTCAACCGAGAGAATCTTGAGTGCCTGTAGGCCCTTTTGCCGTTCCACGGCCTCACAGACGATGCGCGTCCCTTCCAGAACAGCATCATAGCCATCGCGCTTCAGGCAGCTCAGGTGAATAAGCACATCCGGCATGCCGTTTTCGGGAATGAGGAAGCCGAATCCCCGCGCGACATCGAACCATTTTACGAAGCCGGCAATCTGAATGATGTTG
>JBCCEL010000007.1:0-39993 GCA_039030315.1 Pseudomonadota bacterium | reverse complement strand
GAACGGAAATCATGAAGCGGCGTATTCACAATATGGAACGTGCGGAGGTTGCCGGCTGATGGACTGGTCCGCGCCCCATATCGGTTTCGTGCTGGCGTCATACGGTTTCAGCGCAGCCGTTCTCGGCGGGCTGATCGTGGCCATTATTGTCCAGAACCGGCTGGCCCGCCGCAAGCTGGATGAACTGGAAGGACGGCAGGCGGCCCGGCGCAGGCCTGCTAAAGAGGTTGAGGCGACATGAGCGAGAATTCGGAAACCGCCGAAGCTCCTGCTCCCGGGCTCAAACACCGGCTGCTGGTGGCCCTGCCCCTGGTGCTGTTCGCCGGCGTCGCCATTGTCTTCTACTACATGCTGTTCGCCGGTACGGGCAGCAAGATCCCGAGTGCGCTAATCGGCAAGCCGGTGCCAGAGTTCAAGCTGCCGGCGCTCGAAGGCCTGAAGGCGGACGGAGAGCCGGTGAAGGGCTTCCAGTCCGGCACGCTCTACGGTGCGAAGGTCTCGCTGGTGAACGTCTGGGCTTCCTGGTGCGCACCCTGTCGCGAGGAACACCCCTATCTGATGGAACTGTCGAAGCGTCCCGACATCCAGGTCATGGGCCTGAACTACAAGGACAAGGCGCAGAATGCCCGCCGCTTCCTGGGCACCCATGGCAATCCGTATGCCCGTGTCGGTGTCGATCCCAAGGGGCGCGCCGCAGTCGACTGGGGAGTCTACGGGGTACCGGAAACCTTCGTCGTCGATAAGAAGGGCAGGATCCGGTACAAATATGTCGGCCCGATCACCCAGAGCGTTTTGAAGAAGCTCCTGCCGCAGATCGAGGCGGCGAAGCTTGACCTGGTGAAATAGCCGTCATCTGATTTGTACTGGTCATTCGGCGGTCATGCCCGCGAAGGCGGGCATCCAGAGCGGCCTGCCCGGACCTATCGTTTGGCCCCTGGGCTCCGCCTGCGCGGGAGCGACGCATCTCCGAATACCCCCTATAGCGTGGCACGGGCGGCTTCGTATTCGGCGGCCATGCGCTCCACGACTTCTCCGGCCGGCAGGACTTCATCAATGCTGCCGACCCCCTGGCCGGCGCTCCAGATGTCCTTCCAGGCCTTGGCTTCGTTGTTGCCGTCCTTGTTCCGCTTGGCAAAGTCCATGGTCGACTTGTCGGCTCCGGCCAGCGCATTCGGATCCATGCCGTTGTTTTCGATGGAACCGCGCAGGTAGCTGCCGTGCACGCCGGAAAAGTGCGAGGTGTAGACAATGTCGGCTGCGGAACTGTCGACAATCATCTGCTTGTAGGCCGGCTTGGCATTGGCCTCGTCGGTGGCGATGAAGCGGGTGCCGATATAGGCGAGATCTGCGCCGATCGCGCGGGCCGCCAGGATGTCCGCCCCGCTGGTCATGCAGCCCGACAGGATGACCGCGCCATCATACTCGCGCTTGATTTCCTTCACCAGGGCGAAGGGGCTGGTTGTGCCGGCATGGCCGCCCGCCCCGGCGCAAACGGCAATGATGCCGTCGACACCGGCTTCCATGGCCTTGCGGGCATGACGGATGTTGATGACGTCGTGGAAGATCATGCCGCCATAGGCCTGCACCCCCTTCACGATGTCCGCCGGTGGACGCAGGCTGGTGATGATGACAGGCACCTCGTGCCGGATGCAGGTCTCCACGTCCTTGGCCAGCCGGTTGTTGCTGGCGTGGCAGATCTGATTGACCGCGAACGGGGCAACAGGCGTGTCAGGGTTCTCTTCCGCGAATGTGCCGAGCGTCTCCTTGATTTCCTTCAGCCAGTCCTTAAGCAACTCCTGCGGCCGGGCATTCAACGCCGGAAAGGAGCCGATGATCCCGGCCTTGCACTGGGCGATCACCAGCTCTGGACCGGAGACGATGAACAATGGCGCGCCGATCATGGGCAGGCGCAGTTTTCCCTCAAGGGAAGCGGGCAAAGCCATGGAGGATGTCCTTGGAGAACGGAACTGGAGCGGCTGCTATCTCATAGAATGCGCTAAGTGAGCAAGGACGGGCAGACCTCAGGAACGTGCCACGTTGGAGCTGCGGACAGGCACGCCGAACTCGCGATGGCAGACATCCGCCAGTTTCGCAACGCCATTGCGAATGGCTTCGATCGTGGGGTGGCCGAAGCACAGGCGCATGCGGTGTTTGCTGGCCTCAGCGTCGACGGTCCAATCCGGGCCGGGGTTTAGGGCAATCCCCTCCGCGGCTGCGGCTGCGGCCAGTTTTCGGGTGTCCACCTGCTCCGGCAGGGTCACCCAGAGATAGATCCCGCCGACGGGGGGCAGATAATCCGCCGAGGCGCCGAAATGCTCGTCCAGGGCAGAGGTCATGGCCTCGGCCTTGGCCTTCAGCACCGGCAGGATGTGGTCCACGTGAGCATCGAAGTTGTCGGGCAGATACTCGGCCAGAACCATCTGCTCGAGTGCGCCACTGCCTGCGTCGGTCTTCAGCGGCAGAACATGGCTCATGATGCTCCAGGGCGCCACCAGGTAGCCGACGCGCAGCGCCGGAGCGATGGTCTTGGAAAAGGTTCCGCAATAAACGGTCCGCGCATCGTCATCCAGGGCGTAAATGGCCGGCGGACGATCGCCGCTCCAGATCAGGTCCGCGTAGCAATCGTCCTCGAATATGGGGACATTGTACTCGGCCGCAATCTCCAGCATTTCCCCGCGCCTGCTTTCGCTCATGATCGTGCCGGTCGGGTTCTGGATGGTGGGGATGGTGTAGATGTACTTTGCGCGCTTGCCTTCATCGCTGAGCCTGGCCATGGCCTCGCGCAGCCGGTCCATGCGCATGCCGCCCTCATCCAGTTCTATCGGCACGGCCTGTGCACCGGCGGCGCGCAACCGGGAAATCTTGCCGCCGTAATTGGCATCCTCCAAAACCACGGTATCGCCGGGGTCCAGGAAGGCGGCGTAGACCAGTTCCATCGCCTGGAGGGAGCCGGAGGTGATCAGCACGTCTTCCGGCCCGATCTGCATCCCGGTGCGCCGGCCGAGATTGCCGGCGATAAAGGCGCGGAGGGGCAGGTAGCCTTGCGGTCCGCTGTTCATGCCGTACTTGGCCATGGCGTGGCCCTCGGCCCGGAGCACCTTCTGGACGGCATCGGCCAGGGCGTCTGCCGGCACGGTCGGCTCATCAATGTTGCCGCCGACAAAGTGGTAGGGGGGAAGGCCGGACCAGCGCGCTGCCGATGCGCCTGCCCTTGAACTCAGGCTGGATGTGAAATCGAACGCCATGGCGTCCTCCCCTTCTTGTTCCCGCAAGGGGTTGAGAGATAGCGCGGCAGACCACGGCTGGCATCAGCAAATTTTATCTGGGGGGAGAAAATGATTGGGCCGGAGGAAGCAACGGCTTTCTCCGGCCCGAAAATCGGCTGAGTACGCAGTACCTTTTCTCAGCGCTGGGCCCTTGATCGCAAGACCCATGCCAGATGAGAAAACTGCAGAAACCCTAAGGATTCGTGTGTCTTGAGGCTTCCGAACCCTTTGCAGGCTGCAAAACCTGCAAAGGCGATCTTCGCATTTTGCAAAGTTACATCCAGGGCCGCTCGGCGCCCTTTTTCTCCTCGAAGCTGCCGATGTGCTCGTCCTTTTGCAGCGTCAGGCCGATGTCGTCGAGGCCTTCGAGCAGGCAGTGCTTCTTGAACGGATCGATGTCGAACTTGATGGTGCCGCCGTCCGGGCCGCTGATTTCCTGCTTCTCCAGATCGACCGTGATCGTGGCGTTGGCGCCGCGGTCGGCATCGTCCAGAAGCTTGTCCACGTCTTCCTGGGGCAGGGCGATCGGCAGGATGCCGTTCTTGAAGCAGTTGTTGTAGAAGATGTCGGCGAAGCTCGGCGCGATGATGCAGGTGATACCGAAATCCTTCAGCGCCCAGGGCGCGTGCTCGCGGCTGGAACCGCAGCCGAAGTTTTCGCCGGCAACCAGGATCTGCGCCTTGCGGTAGGCCGGTTTGTTGAGGACGAACTCCTCCTTCTCCGAGCCGTCGTCGTTGAAGCGCATCTCATCGAACAGGTTCTTGCCGAGGCCGGTGCGCTCGATGGTCTTGAGAAACTGCTTCGGGATGATCATGTCGGTGTCGATATTGATCATGGGCAGCGGGGCGCCGACGCCGGTCAGTGTGGTGAACTTGTCCATTTCAGTGCTCCTTGATCAAAAAACATAGGTCCTGAAGAGGTAGACGAGAAGGAAAATCGCAAAGGCGACGCCGAGACCCCGGCCGATCCGGGTGCCCCACACTTCCGCGAAGTCCTCTTCCTCCCGCGTTGCGCTCTCATGTTCGGGTCCGAGCAGCTTCTCAGTCTGCTCGCCCATCCGGGCAAGATCGCGGCGGGCGTCTTCGGCCTCCTGTTCGCGTTGTGCGGGGGTCTTGGCCATCTGAACCTTAAGAGAAGTCCCGCACGTCGACAAAGTGTCCGGCAATAGCTGCGGCTGCCGCCATTGAGGGTGAGACAAGGTGGGTTCGTCCGCCCTTGCCCTGCCGGCCTTCGAAATTGCGGTTGGAGGTCGAGGCGCAGCGCTCTTCCGGTGCGAGCTTGTCCGCATTCATGGCCAGGCACATGGAACAGCCGGGCTCGCGCCAGTCAAAGCCGGCTTCGATCAGAACCTTGTCGAGGCCTTCCGCTTCGGCCTGGGCCTTCACCAGACCCGAACCGGGCACGACCATGGCGTTGACGCTGTCAGCCACCTTGCGGCCCCTGGCCACTTCGGCGACTTGGCGCAGATCCTCGATACGGCCATTTGTGCAGGAGCCGATGAACACCCGGTCGATAGGCACGTCAGTGATTCTGGTGCCCGGGGTGAGGCCCATGTATTTGAGGGAGCGCTCCAGCGCCTGCTTGCGGCCCGCATCGTCAATCGCCGCCGGATCCGGAACCGCTCCGGTAATCGCCACGACGTCCTCGGGGCTTGTGCCCCAGGTCACCGTCGGTGGCAGATTGGCGCCATCGAGTTCGATCTCGACATCAAAGTGAGCGCCTTCGTCCGAGTAAAGCGTCTCCCAGTAGGCCACGGCGGCATCCCAGTCTGCGCCCTTGGGCGCGCGGGGTGTGTCTTTCAGATACGCGAAGGTTTTCTCGTCCGGCGCCACCATGCCGGCGCGGGCGCCGCCCTCGATGGACATGTTGCAGACGGTCATGCGGCCTTCCATGGACAGGGCCCTGATGGCGTCACCGGCGTATTCGATGACGTGCCCGGTGCCGCCGGCCGTGCCGATTTCGCCGATGATGGCGAGGATGATGTCCTTGGCGCCGACGCCGTCGGGCAGTTCGCCGTCGACGGTGACCAGCATGTTCTTCGCTTTTTTCTGGATCAGGGTCTGGGTGGCGAGCACGTGCTCCACTTCGGACGTGCCGATGCCGTGGGCCAGGGCGCCGAAGGCGCCATGGGTGGACGTGTGGCTGTCGCCGCAGACGATGGTCGTGCCCGGCAGGGTGAAGCCCTGCTCCGGGCCGATGATGTGGACAATGCCCTGACGGATGTCGTTCTCGTCGAAATAGTCGATGCCGAACTCGGCGGCATTCTTCGCCAGGGTTTCGACCTGGAGCCTGGATTCCGGATCGTCGATGCCTTGAGAGCGGTCTGTGGTCGGCACATTGTGGTCGACCACGGCCAGGGTCTTTTCCGGTGCGCGCGCCTTGCGGCCGGCCATGCGCAGGCCCTCGAAGGCCTGGGGGCTGGTCACTTCATGAATGAGATGCCGGTCGATGTAGAGCAGGCAGGTGCCGTCATCGGCCTCGTGGACCACGTGATCATCCCAGATCTTGTCATAAAGCGTTTTGGCCATCTGCTGTTCCAACTCCCTGGCATCTGTATAGTCGGGCAATCAAACACGAAAAGCGCGGGGCCGCTGCCGATCCCGCGCCGTCCGAAAACTCTTCGAAGGAAATGCGGCCTATTCGGCCTCGGCGGCTGCCTGCTTTTCCTCAGCCTTCTTCCTGCGCGCATCCGCAGCCTGCTGCTTGTCAGCATCGTTGAGCCGGCGCGTACGGGCGTTGGTGGCCTCGAAGATACGCGCGGACTTACCGCGGCGGCCGCGCAGATAGTAGAGCTTGGCCCGGCGCACCTTGCCGCGGCGCACGACCTCGATGCTGTCGATCAGCGGCGAATAGATCGGAAAGACACGTTCCACGCCTTCGCCGTAGGAAATCTTGCGCACGGTGAAGCTCTCGTTGAGCCCGCCGCCGGAGCGGCCGATGCAGACACCTTCATAGGCCTGGATGCGTTCGCGGGTGCCCTCCACCACGCGGACATTGACCTTCACGGTGTCGCCGGGGTTGAACACCGGCACTGGCCGCTTGGCCGCAATTCTTTCGGCCTGTTCGGCCTCAAGTTTCTCGATGACATTCATCGGACTTGTCCTTCTTCAAAGCTGGCGGGCCTATACCCGCCTTGGCGTTAAAATTCAACCACCGGAGGTGGCTATGATTCACTGTTCATCCCGTTTGTAAGCGCCCCAGAGATCCGGACGGCGCTCTTTCGTCAAAACCTCCGACTGCTCCTGACGCCAGGTGGCGATCTTGCCGTGATCGCCGCTCAGCAGAACCTCCGGGATCTCCCGCCCTTCCCAGGCTCTGGGCCGGGTGTAGTGCGGGTGCTCCAGCAGGCCAGCGGCGAAACTTTCGGTTTCTCCGGACTGATCATTGCCCATCACCTCCGGCAGCAATCTGACGATTGCGTCCAGGAGGATCATGGCCGCCGGCTCTCCGCCCGAGAGCACATAGTCGCCGATACTGACCTCCTCGAGCCGTCTTGCCTCGATCACCCGTTCATCCACTCCTTCGAACCGTCCGCACACGATGATGGCGCCCGGACCGCCGGCAAGGGCTTCAATGCGCGCCTGGCTCAGCGGCTTTCCCCTGGGGCTCATCAGTAGCCTGGGAAGACCCGGCGGAGCGGCGTCGATTGCTGCTGCCAACACATCGGGCTTCATCACCATGCCCGGTCCGCCACCGGCCGGCGTGTCATCAACGCTGGCATGCCTGTCGGTCGCGAAATCGCGGATGTTGAGGGTCTTGAGTGTCCAAATCTCCTTTTCCAGTGCACGGCCCGCAAGCGACAGACCCAGCGGACCCGGAAACATCTCCGGGTAGAGGGTCAAAACCGTTGCGGCCCAGCTCTTGGCCATCTTCACCGTCTCCGGCCTATTCGATCTCCTCCGGCGGCGAGACCACGATATGCCCCTCCGCCAGCCTTACTTCCGGCACCACCTCCCGGGTGAACGGAAGGAGCAGTGTGCTTCCGCCTCCTGCCGGCGCGATCTCGACCACATCACCGGCACCGAAATCCTGCAGCGCCGCCACGCGTCCGAACACCGAGCCGTCGGCAAGCCGGGCCTCCAGGCCGATCAGATCGGCGTGGTAGAACTCTTCCTCATCGTCCAGGTCCGGCAAGGCCTGCCGATCAAGATAGAGTTCCGTACCCTTCAGCGCTTCTGCCGCGTTGCGGTCCCGGATGCCTTCCAGGGCCGCGATCACCTGGCCCTTCTGGATGCGATGCCTGGTGATCTCGAAACTCCGGTCGCCCGGCTTGTTCCGAAGTGGTCCGTAGCTCGCAACCGCCCCCGGCTCTTCGGTGAAGGTCTTGATCCTGACCTCGCCGCGGATGCCGTGCGCGCCGGTGATGACGCCGACACAGAGGAGCCGGCCAGTCATCAGGCTTACTCGGCAGCCGCTTCCTCGGCCGGAGCTGCGTCAGCCTCGGCGGCGGCGGCAGCAGCATCTTCAGCCGCCTGGCGGGCTTCCTCTTCACGCTCCTGGCGCTTCTTGCCCGGAAGACCCTTCTGCGGGTTGTTGCGGGCAGCGCGCTTCAGAATGCCGGCGGCATCCAGGAAACGGTGCACCCGGTCGGTCGGCTTGGCGCCCACGCCCAGCCAGTGCTGCACGCGCTCTTCCTTGAGCTTGACGCGCTCTTCGGAATCCTTCGGCAAAAGCGGGTTGAAGGTGCCGAGCACTTCGATGAAGCGGCCGTCGCGCGGCGAACGGCTGTCGGCAACGACAATCCGGTAGAACGGACGCTTCTTGGCGCCCTGGCGCGCAAGTCTGAGTTTCAGTGCCATATCTTCTGTCTCCGATAAATTGGCGTGTTCTTCAGTGTTCTCTATTTCCGGCCCTTCTTGCCGAGGCCGGGAAGGCCACGGGGCAAGGCGCCGCCGCCAAGGCCGGGGAGCGAGCCCCCGCCAAGGCCCGGCAGGCCGGGAAGTCCTTTCGGCAGCGGAGCGCCGCCGGCAATCTTGTCGAAGTCGGGCATGCCGCCGGGCGCCATTTCGGCACCGATCTCGGCCTGCATCTTCTCCAGCTCGGCCGCATCCGGCATGCCGCCGCCCATGAGGCTGCCGAACAGGCCGCCCTTCTGCTTGCCCATCTTCTTCATCATGTCCGCCATCTGGCGGTGCATCTTGAGCAGGCGGTTGACGTCCTGCACTTCCGTGCCGGAACCCGCTGCCACGCGCTTGCGGCGCGAGGCGTTCATCAGCTTCGGTGTGGCGCGCTCCTTCTTCGTCATGGACGAGATGATGGCGAGCTGGCGCTTGACGACGCTGTCATCGAGATCGGCTTCGTTGATCTGCTTCTTCATCTTGCTCATGCCCGGCAGCATGCCGAGGACACCGGACATGCCGCCGATCTTCTGCATCTGCTGGAGCTGGGCGGAGAGGTCGTCCAGATCGAACGTCCCCTTCTTCATCTTGCGGGCGATCTTTTCCGCTTCTGCGGCATCGATCGTCTCGGCGGCCTTCTCCACCAGGGAGACCACGTCGCCCATGCCGAGAATGCGGTTGGCGATGCGCTCGGGGTGGAACTCCTCCAGATCGCCGATCTTTTCGCCCACGCCGATAAGCTTGATGGGCTTGCCGGTGACGGCCCGCATGGAGAGCGCAGCACCGCCGCGGCCATCGCCATCGACCCTGGTCAGCACCATGCCGGTGACCGCGAAGCGCTCGTCAAAGGCGCGGGCCATGGTGACGGCGTCCTGGCCGGTCAGGGCATCGGCGACGAGCAGCACCTCGTGAGGGTTGGCCGCCCTGGCGACCTCCTCGTTCTCCACCATCAGTTCTTCGTCGATGTGGAGGCGGCCGGCAGTATCGAGGATCAGGACGTCATAGCCGCCGGTGCGGGCGTCCTTCTGGGCCCGCTCGGTAATCTTGACCGGCTGCTGGCCGGGAACGATCTCCAGGGTGTCGACCCCAACCTGCTTGCCGAGGATCTCCAGCTGCTCCTGGGCGGCGGGACGCCGAACGTCCAGCGAGGCCATCAGGATCTTCTTCTTTTCCCGGTCCTTGAGGCGGAGCGCAATTTTTGCCGAGCTGGTGGTCTTGCCGGAGCCCTGCAGGCCAACCATCATGATGGTGACCGGCGGCGTGGCGGAGAGGTTGATGGGATCGGCGTCGGAGCCGAGCACCTCGACAAGCGCGTCATTGACGATCTTGACGACCATCTGGCCCGGGGTGACCGACTTGACCACCTCCTGGCCGACCGCTTCGGATTTCACGCGTTCAATAAAACCGCGGACCACTTCCAGCGCGACATCGGCCTCGATCAGGGCCCGGCGCACCTCGCGCATGGCGGCATCGACATCAGCCTCCGACAGCGCGCCGCGCCGTGTCAGCTTGTCGAAAATCCCGCCAAGGCGGTCTGAAAGGGTCTCAAACATGTCCGGTTTCGCCGTGTTCCGTCCGATCCTGAATGCCCAACGCAAATCGCACCCGCGGGCGAACATCGCTGGCGGGTGTTAACCTGTCTGCCTCCCGGCATTTGCCATGTGCAGACCGGCCTCAAGACAACACATTGTCTTCAGGATCGGCGGCCTATAGCCGGAATTACTGGAAAACTCAACAGCTTTTCGCAGGTGCACAATCAGGCAGCGGCGTTCGGAAACCGTACAATAGCCAAGCGTTAGGGCTTTGCGCGTAGCCTGTGATGCCATGAAAAGCCAACTTCATACCCTGCTTGTTCATCAACGCCGTGAGGAAACCCTTCAGGGATACGAGAGTATCGGTAAGTTTCACGATGGCATGTTCGAGTGTGACTATGTCACGCCATGGACGATATCCGGCAACAACTTCGACGCGGATGTGATGGTGATCGGCCAGGACTGGTCTTCGTCGGGCCATCTGAGCCGGCCGCGCAGCGAACTGGAGAACGAGGCCGCAATCGGCTTCAGCCCGAGATTTCCGACGAACAGCAATCTGGACGGTCTTCTGGCGCGTCATTTCGGCATGTCTCGCGGTCAGTGTTTTCTGACCAACGTGTTCCCATACATCAAAAGAGGAAAGGCAAGTGCCCCGATTCGCCGGTCTGACCTCGTGTTGATGGCAGAGCGCTTTACCTTGCGGGAAATCGAAATCGTTGAACCGCGTCTGGCGATCTGTCTGGGCAAGGAAGCCTTTCTCGCGCTCCGACGGGCAAAGGGTATCAAGGGAAACCCGAAGATGGACGAGCTGATCGCCAGTCCTTTTGAGCACAGAGCCGCGCAAATCCATGCTTCGGCTCATCTCGGCTCGTGGGGCTTCAGAAACAGGGGCCCGGGGCGAGTCGAAGCCGACTGGACAAACTACGCCGCCTGTCTAAAAGCAGTCCTGGCGGCTTGACCAGAAAAAAGCCGCCCGGCGGGGGAACCGGGCGGCCTTGCGCAGAAATTGCGCTTCAACGTCGAGAGGGGATTTCGACGCCTTCCGGCTGATCGGGCCGACAATGAGCGGGGGGCAGTTTGGCCTTGGTCGATCAACCGGTCGTGGTCTAGAAATGGGATCCGGCCTGCTTGGAATCAAGACACGCAAGGGCACATTTTCGTGAAATGTTCGTAATGTTCGCGGTCGCCGGACGCACCGGTTAACGGGCCATGCCGTGGTATTCATCGTTCGGGCGCATGTCGACGGCGATCGACATGCGGTTTGACATGTTGAAGAAGCTGGCGACAGCGGCGAGGTCCCAAATGTCGCGGTCGCTCAAGCCTGCATCGCGGAGCAACTGACGATCTGCTTCCGCGATCCTCTCGGGCTGCTCCGTCATTTTGGCTGCAAATTCACACATGGCGTGCTGTCTGGCCGTCAGCCCGGCCGCCCTGAAATTCGCTGCAATCTCATCGCCCAGAGCAGGGTTTCCGGAGAGCTTGCGCACGGCGGCGCCATGTGAAGCGAGGCAATAGAAGCAGTGGTTGATGGATGACACCACCACCGCAATGATTTCCCGCTCCAGCTTCGACAGGCCCGACTCGCCGAGCATCAGCTCGTTGTACATCCGGGTAAAACCATCCAGTTTTTCGGAATCGAAGCTGTATGCCGTCAGAACATTGGGCACGAAGCCGAGCTTTTCCTCGCAGACCGAAAAGTAAGCGGCCTGCTCTTCGGTGATTCTGGATTGCGGCAGGCCAAGCGCCACCACGTCGGAAGGAGATTTTCTCTGCATTTCGCTCATTATGTCCGCCCTCTTGCGATACCAAATCCATGTTGGCGTTACAGGAACGTCAGCGTAAGGTACATGCGCTGCTCTGTTGCACTGCCAATACCTTGATGGGGAGGTCGCATGCCTGACAACAAGAAGCTCAAAGCTTTCGTTTCGCAAATTTCCCGCAAACTCGGCAGCAAGGCGAGCGCCCAGCTGAAGGCGTTCGTGCATTGCCTTTACGGAGATGCCCATCTCGATGACCTGAAGGCCTATTCAACCGAGGCGCTGGCTGAGGCCGCGAAGGACAGCATTGATTTCTTCAAGGCACACAGACCGGGCAGGGCCGGCGTAAGGGTGCGCAATTCCGACCACTCGGGCCTGGCGTCCGTGACGCTGGTGGAGATTACCAATGACGATATGCCGTTTCTGCTGGATTCGGTCCTCGGGGTTCTGAACGAACAGTCCCACAGGATCGAGCTGGTGCTGCATCCGGTCATCGCCAGCCGCCGCAGCGCGGCAGGTGCAGTGACGGAGATCATACCCTCCTCCGATGCCCTCCACGACGCCTCGATCTCCCACGAGAGCCTCATCCAGATCCATGTAGATCGCCTTGAGACGGAGGAGGAACGGGAAGTTCTGCGCTCCATGCTGGTTTCGGTCATGGCCGAGGTCCGTGCGGTGGTCACCGACTGGAAACCCATGCAGGCCGCCCTGCGCTCGCTGATCCAGGACTACCAGAACATGCCGCCGCCACTCGCGGTGGAAGAGCTGGCGGAGGCACTGGAGTTCCTGCAGTGGCTCCTCGACAACAACTTCACCTTCATGGGGATCAGGAGCTTCGATTTCCTCGGAGACATCGCCTCTGGCGACCTGAAGCCGGAGCCGCAGCAAGGGCTCGGCATGCTGCGCGATCCCGACGTACGGGTTCTGCGGCGCGGCGCCCACATGGTGTCTTATACGCCGGAGCTGATCGAGTTCATGGGCCAGCGGGCCCCCCTGATCATCACCAAGGCGAACGTGCGCGCCAAGGTGCACCGCCGCGCCTATCTCGACTATATCGGGGTCAAGCGGTTCACGCCCGACGGCAAGCTCAAGGGAGAGCTGAGGATCGTCGGACTGTTCACCTCAACGGCCTATACCCGCAGCCCGCGCTTCATTCCGGTTCTGCGGCGCAAGCTGAACGACGTCATGCGCCTGTCGCGTTTCGGCCCGGACAGCCATTCCGGCAAGGCGCTGATGAATGTTCTGGAAACCTATCCGCGCGACGAGCTGTTCCAGATCGATCCTGCGCTGCTCGGCCGGATCGCGGACGGCATCATGCAGCTCGACGAACGGCCGCGTCCGCGCCTGTTCATCCGCGAGGATAAGTTCGACCGCTTCGCTTCCGTTCTCGCGTTCATCCCCCGCGAACGGTACACCTCCGACGTGCGGGCGGAAGTCGGCGACATGCTGGCCGAGGCCTATGAAGGCGTGGTGTCGACCTTCTATCCCTCCTTCCCGGAAGGCACGCTGGTCCGTGTGCACTACATCATCGGCCATCGTGGCGGCGAGATGCCCCATCCGGATGTTGCAGCGCTCGAGGCCAAGATGGCCGAGATCATCCGGACCTGGGATGACCGGCTGGGCAGTTCACTTTCCGAGCATGCTGAAGGACCGGGCGATCCGGGGCAGTTCGTGGGAGCGTTTTCGGTGGCCTATCAGGCTGCCTATGAACCGGAGCAGGCGGTCAGGGATATTTCGCGCATCAGCTCGCTTGATGATGCCAGTGATGTTGCCCAGATCCTCTACCGGCCCGGCGGCGCGTCGGACGACCGGGCAAATCTGAAGCTCTACCACTTGGGCGATCCGATCCGCCTGAGTGATCGTCTCCCGATTCTGGAGCAGATGGGCATCAAGGCGATTGACGAGCGCACCTTTACCATCCGGCCTCCGGGCTCATCCTACGTGCTGCACGACATTTCGCTGCAAAGCGCCGATGGTGGCGATATCGACCTGAAGACGCGGGCCGCCTTGCTGGAGGACACTTTTCAGGCTGTATGGAGCGGTGCCGCAGAGAATGACGGCTACAACACCCTCGTTCTCAAGGCGGGCCTGAGTTGGCGCCAGGCGGCCCTTTTGCGTACCCTCGGCCGCTATCTGCGCCAGGCAGGTGTTCCCTACAGCGATCACTACCTCTGGCAAGCACTCATTCGGCATACGGATATTGCCCTGGATCTGTGGAAGCTCTTTGAGGCGCGCTTTGCGGTAAGCGATGTGTCCGACAAGGCCAGGCAGCAGCGCCAGGGCCGCCTGGTCAAATCGATTGAGGCCGCTCTCGCCGAAGTGCCCAGTCTGGATGACGACCGCATCCTGCGCCGCTTCCTCAATCTGATCCAGGTGACGCTGCGCACAAACTACTATCAGCAGGACGCAGAGGGCCGGGACCGGCCGACCATCGCGATCAAGATCGACAGTGCCAATGTCGATGAGCTTCCCGAGCCGAGACCCTACCGGGAAATCTTCGTTTATGCCCCTGACGTGGAGGGCATCCATCTCCGCTTCGGACCCATCGCCCGCGGCGGCCTGCGTTGGTCCGACCGGGCGGAAGACTTCCGCACCGAGGTCCTCGGGCTGGTCAAGGCACAGCAGGTGAAGAATGCCGTGATCGTGCCGGTGGGATCTAAGGGCGGGTTTGTCCCCAAGAAACTGGAGCCGAGCTTCACGCGGGACGAGTTCATGGCCGAGGGCATCCGCTGCTACAAGCTCTTCATCTCCAGCATGGTGCAGATCACCGACAACCTTTCAGGCGATGCGGTCATCCCGCCGGAGAATGTCGTGCGCCATGATGGTGATGATCCCTATCTGGTGGTTGCCGCGGATAAGGGCACGGCCACGTTCTCCGACATCGCCAACGGGATATCGGAGGGGCACGATTTCTGGCTGGGCGATGCCTTCGCGTCCGGCGGCTCGGCAGGCTACGATCACAAGAAGATGGGCATCACCGCCCGTGGTGGCTGGGAAGCGGTCAAACGGCATTTCCGCGAAATGGACCGCGACATCCAGAAGGAACCGTTCACGGCCATAGGCTGCGGCGACATGTCGGGCGACGTTTTCGGCAACGGCATGCTGCTCTCCAAGGCCACGAAAGTGGTTGGGGCGTTCGATCACCGTGACATTTTCGTTGATCCAGATCCCGATCCGGCAAAGAGCTGGGTGGAGCGCAAGCGCCTCTTCGATCTGCCGCGCTCAAGCTGGCAGGACTACAATGAGAAGCTGATCTCAAAAGGCGGTGGCGTGTTCTCCCGGGCGGCGAAGACGGTCCCGCTGTCCGCCGAGATCCGCAAACTCACCGGGCTGACGGCGAAATCCTGCACGCCGAACGAACTGATCCGCGCGCTCCTGAAGTCGCCTTGCGACCTTCTGTGGTTCGGCGGTATCGGCACCTATGTGAGGGCAACCACCGAGAGCGATGCTGAAGTGGGCGACCGGGCCAATGACGCTCTCAGGATCACGGCGCCGGAGGTCGGTGCCAGGGTGATCGGCGAGGGTGCCAATCTGGGCTTCACCCAGAAGGCCCGTATCGAGTTCGGCCTCGGCGGCGGCCAGGTTAACTCGGACGCCATCGACAATTCAGCCGGCGTGAATTCCTCCGACCTTGAGGTCAACATCAAGATTGCTCTTGGCGCCGCAGAGCAGGCGAGCAAACTTTCCCGCAAGGCCCGCAATACGCTCCTGGAGAAGATGACGGACGAGGTGGCGGATCTGGTGCTGCGCAACAACTATCAGCAGACATTGTCCATTACCATGGCGGAACGGGGCGGCGTGGAAGAGTTCGGGTACCTGGTGCGCATGATGCAAGGGCTGGAAGCCGAAGGTCTGCTCGACCGGGAGGTTGAGGACCTGCCCGACAATGTCGCCGTCGAGGAACGTCTGGTCTCGCGGCAGCTGCTCTCGAGGCCGGAGATTGCCGTCCTGCTGGCCTACGCGAAGATCGTTCTGTTCGACCAGCTCATCGCCAGTGGTGTGGCTACCGAGCCCTATTTCGAGCGTGAGCTTGCGGGCTATTTCCCCGCCCAAATGCAGAAGCGTTACGCAGGCGAAATTAAAGGCCATCGCCTGGCCAACGAGATTATCTCGACGGTTCTCTCCAATGAGATGATCAACTTTGCGGGCCCGGCCTTCATCCATCGGCTTCTGCACGAAACCGGAACAGACATTGCCGGCCTGGCGCGTTCGTTCGCGGCTGCGAATGATGTCCTAGGCCTGCCGGAGATACGTGCCGAGATTGACGGGCTGGACAATCAGGTCGCGTCGGAGGTGCAGCTGAGGCTGTATGAGGAACTCGAAACTGCGCTCAGGCGGCAGATGACCTGGTTTGCCAGGAACGGTGGCTGGGACGGCGGAATCAAGGCGGTTGTGGACCACTATGGCTCCTCCCTCATGAGCCTTTCCCAGCAGTTCGGAACGGTGTTGCCGGGACCCCAGAAGGACCGGATCGCGCAGCATGCGGCATCGCTCAAAGCTGATGGTGTTCCCTCGGCCCTGGCAAACCGTATCGCTGAACTTCGGATCCTGTCCCGCAGTTCCGACAGTGTTCTGGTGGCCAGCCGGACCAACCGCCCGGTGAATGAGGTCGGCCGCGCCATGTTCGCAATGGCGCAGGAGCTCGGTATCGACCAGATTGTTGCGCGGACGCTCCGCATGGATGCACGCGACTATTACGAACGTATCGCGATCAACCGCGGCCTCGACAGCGTCTTCCTGTCCCTGAGGAGCATTGTCTCGCGCGTCTACGAGGGCAACAAGCAGGCGAATGCCCTGGACGCGTGGCAGGCGGACAATGCGGACCGGCTGGTTCAGGTGAACGCCACTGTCGACGACATGGTCTCAGGCTCGGAATTCACGCTTGCGCGCCTGACCCTGGCTGCAAGCGCGCTGGGCGAGCTCACCGCCTGAGTCTCAGGCGATGAGAATGCGGGGGGCCAGTCCGCCTCGGCGAAGCGCCCTTCGTTCGCAATGCTGACGGCTTGGAGCTTCCGGGAGAGCAAGGAACGATCTGAGATGATCACGACCGACTACGTAGGGACCATGGCGGCGTATAACCGGTGGCAGAACCGCAGTGTTTACGGCGCGGCTGCCAATCTTGGGGATGATCAGCGCCGGGAGGATCGTGGCCTCTTCTTCGGTTCTGTCCATGCAACGCTCAACCATCTCCTGTGGGGCGACAAGACCTGGCTCTCCCGTTTCTCAGGGCGGGCGCCCGCGCGCGTGGCATCGATCCCGGAATCAGTGGGAGAATATGAGCTGTGGGGCGATATGGTGGCGGCGCGGCGCGCGCTTGATGACGAGATCGTTGCCTGGTCGCTGGAGGTAACCGACGAGTTTCTGGCGGGCGATCTGTCATGGTACTCCGGCGCCGCCGGCAGGCATATCTCGAAGCCTTACGGGCTGCTGGTGACACATTTCTTCAATCATCAGACCCACCATCGCGGCCAGATTCACGGCGCGTTGACGGCGATGGGGCAGACCCCGGACGATACGGACCTGCCCTTCATGCCGGAGGAATAGACTGTGACGGGCCGCCGGTTTCACGGGATCTATCCCATGCTGTACGCCTTCTTCGATGAAGGTGGGGCGCTCGACCGGGCCGCCATGCGCCGACAGGTCGAGGGCTGTATTGCCGGCGGTGTCCACGGGCTCGCCGTTGGGGGCCTTGCAACCGAGTGCGGCAAGCTTTCCCGCGAAGAAAAACTGACCCTTTTCTCCTGGGTTCTGGAGGATGCGGCCGGACGCGTGCCGGTGAGCGTCACGGTCACGGCGCCCTCAGCGGATGAGCAGATAGAGATGGTGCGGCAAGCGGCGGATCTGGGTGCCGCCTGGGCCGTGCTTCAGCCGCCGCCCGTCCCCGAGATCAGCGAGGACGATCTCGTCAGCTTCTTCGGCCAGGTTGCCGATGCTTCTCCCATTCCCATCGGCATCCAGAACGCGCCCCAGTTCATCGGTATCGGTCTCAGCAATGCCGGACTGATCGAACTCAACCGCCGTCATCCCAATGTCTCGATCCTCAAGGCGGAGGGCGATGCCATGCACAGTCACGCACTTGCCGAAGAAAGCAGGGGCGTGTTCGACCTTTTCAACGGGCGAAACGGGGTCGATCTCATCGATACACTGGCCGCGGGCTTTGCCGGGGTCATTCCATCGCCGGATGCCGCTGACGTGCAGGCCCGGATCTATGAACTCTATCGGGCGGGGGAACTGGGCGAGGCGGAACGGCGGTTCAGGGAAATTGCGCCGTTGCTCGGCTTTCTCATGCTCTCTCTTGACCACCTGATGTGTTACGGAAAGCGTCTGACGGCGCGTCGGCTGGGCCTTGGCGAGGTGCATGACCGCCAACCCGCCCTTGCGCCAAGCAGGTTTGGTCTTGAGACCATGGACCGATGGTCGAAAGGCCTCGGTACGATGGGCTAAGCAATGACACCGGAACTTCGGGAAAGCATTGATGCTGCCTATGTGACCTTCGGATCATACACGGTGAGCCGGCCGCTTGATGTCTGTACGGCCTGCTGTGTGGTCCCCGAGCAGGAGCGGCTGCTTCTCAATCCGCGGGTCCGCGAGATACCCTTCAGAACCCTGGATATCTGGAACCACGCGGCCAAGCCGCACGAACCGAGCCTTGCGGAATTCAAGCACTTCCTGCCCCGGTTTCTCGAGATGGTGGCAAGCTTTGAGTTTTCCTCGATCTCGGTCGAGCTCAGCCTGAGGAGCTTTCAATACTATCGGGATACCGACTGGACCGAGGCTGAACGGAAGATCATCAGCGCGTTCGCGCAGGCCTATTTCCGGCACTGCCTGTCGCTTTATCCGCCGCCGGGTTATGCCTTCCGGATAGACGAACTCCTCCTGATGCTCTGGCCTGCGCCAATTGAGTTCGATGCGCTGTTGAGATGCTGGGAGGAGACGGACACGATTGAAGCAACGTCCCACTTTGCGGAGTTTGTCCTTCAGGGTCTCAAGAACGCACCCGAGCTTGACTATGAAAACGCATTCGCGGGCCCTGACTTCAAGGCGAGGCTCGTGGACTGGGTCACCGATGACCGGGTCGTGCTGCTGTTCTCGCAGCGCCTGGAAGATCTCATCCTTGGCGATGACCAGGACGGGGAGGTGGATCAGGCAGAATTGAGCTGGGCGCTGGACCGGCTGCTCTGGATGGGGACGAAGCACGCTTCCTGAGATTCAGGATCGAGCCGCACAACGAAAAGAGCGCTCCCGGCCGGACGCGCTCTCTTCTTGTCGAAGCTGACAATTGTGCCGTGGCGGCGCCGCCTACGATGCACCCTGGCCTTTTTCCAGTGCATTCACCAGGCAGGCCATGTTGCCGTAGGGGTGCTTGTTGTCGTGCATCAGCTGATGGGCGTGGCCGATCTCGTCGAACGTGTAGGTTTCGCTGAGGCACGGGTCGACCTTCTTGGCGATGACCAGCTCGTTCACCGCCTTGGCCTGCTCGTCATTGGCCACGTGCGAGCCCTGCAAACGCTTCTGCATCATCCAGTGGTAGCGCAAGTCCATGGTGATGTTGTAGCCGGTGGTGCCGGCGCAGATGACGATCATTCCGCCCTTGTCGCAGACGAAGCCGGAAGTCGGCAGCGTCGCCTCGCCGGGATGTTCGAAAATGATCCGGGGATTCTGGCGCTCGCCGAGGGCATCCCAGATGGCCTTGCCGAAGCCGCGCGCGCCCTTCATCCATTCGCCCCACTCCGGCGTCGTGGTGTCGGGCATGGGTCCCCAGTGGCTGAAGTCGTTGCGGTTGATGACGCCGACCGCGCCCTTGTCGATGCAGAACTGCTTCTTGCTCTCGTCCGAGACCACGGCAATCGGCTTGCCGCCCATGGCCTGGACGATCTGAAGGGCGAGAGAGCCGAGGCCGCCGGTGGCGCCCCAGACCAGGACCGCGTCGCCTTCTTCAACCGTGTGCGGGGCAAAGCCCATGAGCATGCGGTAGGCGGTGGAGGCGCACAGCAGGTAACAGGCGGATTCTTCCCAGGTCAGGTGCTTGGGCCGCGGCTGGATCTGGTGCGACTGCGCCCTGGCGAACTGGCAGTAGGAGCCATAATTGGTCTGATAGCCCCAGACCCGGACCGACGAGGCCAGCATCGGATCGTTGCCGGCCACAACCCAGGGATCGTCCGCATCCCAGTAACCGGAGGCAACGACGACCTCGTCGCCCACCTTGACGTTGTCGACATCTGAACCGACAGCCCAGACGATGCCGGAGCAGTCGGAGCCGCCGGCATGAAAGTCTTCCGGCTCGCCCTTCTTCTGGCGTTCGGCAATGACATCGATGGGATAGCCGAGGCCGGCCCAGACGTTGTTGTAGTTGATGCCCGAAGCCATGACGTATACGAGGACGTCAAGCGGACCCAGCTCCGGCACAGGGATGATCTCCCGCTTCCACGCATCCTTCGGCGCGCCGAAACGGTCCTGACGGACCATGAAAGCGTGCATCTTTTCCGGAACCACGCCCAGTTCGGGCATTTCCCCAAGCGCGCAGACTTCTGGGCGGTCGGCCATGTTGTTCTAACTCCTGATCGGTGAATTTTCGTTGGGCAATGCGGCGCGTCGGCCACGTTCAGCTTGCCTTTTGATCGCGAATCTTATATTTGTCAAGCAAATTAGCAATAAGGCTCGCCTCTCCCGCATGTCCATCACCTACGAACCGGTGGTGACCACCAGCGTCACCCGCCAGATTGCCGAGCAGATCCGGCAGTCGATCGTTGACGGGCGCCTCAAGGCGGATGACCGGCTGCCCACCGAGCATGAGCTTGCCGAACAGTTCAACGTGTCCCGCCCAACCATCCGGGAAGCTCTGAAGCGGCTGGCCGCGCAGAACCTTATTCATTCCCGCCGGGGTCCGACGGGTGGAACCTTCGTGCGGGCGCCTACCGAGCAGGAAGTGCGGGCCAATCTGACAACGGCAGCTACCCTGCTCGTCTCCTTCGGCGAGTTCGATCTGACGGATATTGCCGAGGCGCGCCAGGAGCTGGAACTCATGTGCGGACGGCTGGCAGCCGAGCGGCGCAGCGACAGCCACATGGCCGTCATGCGCGATGAGGTCGCGCTGCAGAAAGACGGCGCGCTCAGCGACGAGGACTTTTGTGCATCCGATGTGCGGTTTCACCGTGCCCTCGTGGATGCCACCGGTAATCCGGTGCTGCAGTTCGTCATGTCCACGGTGATCGAGGCTCTTCAGCCGGTGGAGAACATGATCATCTTCCGCTTCCGCGACCGGCAGAAGATCATCCGCCAGCACGAAAAGATCCTGGCCGCGATCGAGGCCGGAGATGTGGCGCAGACCGAGGCGGCGATCCTCAAGCAGATGACCTATCTCAGGAAGCAGTTCGACAAGGCTCAGAAGCTGCGGGCGGAGTCGGGCCAGACTTCATCTTGAGGAGGGAGTGTCCCGGCGAACCCTAGTCATGCCCGCGAAGGCGGGCATCCAGAGCCACGCACCCGGACTTGTGTGTCCCGCCCTGCACTCCCGCCTTCGCGGGAGTGACGGATGGTCCGTTAGGAGTGACGGATATTCAGTCGGTCCGCACGCAATTCGCTTCAATGCGCGACAATTGGCTGGGCCTTGAGGTTCGGCTCCACGACCTCAACGCCCGGAAACACCGATCCCTCCTCGAACCATGACTTCGGTGCCGGCATGCCCCAGAGGGTTTGGCGCTGAGTGTCGGTGAGGGACCAGCGGATCGGCTCATGATCCGGGTCCATGGTCATGTAGTCGGAGGTGTAGATTTCCGTGCGGTGGCCGTCCGGATCGCGGACATAGAGGAAGAAGGCGTTCGAGATGCCGTGGCGGCCGGGGCCCCGCTCCATGTTTTCCAGCCAGCCTGTGGTCGACATGAGATCGCAGAGGTGGATGATATTGAGGGCGGTTGGCACCCAGTAGGCAATGTGATGCAGGCGCGGGCCGCGGCCGTTCGTGAAGGCCATATCGTGGACATTGCCCTTGCGGTGCATCCAGGCGGCCCAGATCGCAGGATCGTCGCCGTCGGCTTCGGTATATTCGGTCGTGCGAAAACCGAGACCATTATAGAAATCGACCGAGCCCTGGACGTCCGGCGAGAAGCAATTGAAATGGTCAAGACGCTGCGGATGGCAGCCTTTGTAGTGGGCATATTTCTGCAGCAGCCGCGGTGACTGGTCGAACCTGAAGCAGAATTCCAGCGGCATGCCGGACGGATCATTCACCTGGAGCGTCCGTCCCTGGTAGGGCTGATCCACAAAGGTGCAGGCCGCGCCCCTTGATGCGAAATGCTGCTCGGCCCTCTCGAGATCCTCCTCGCTGCCGACCTTGAAGCCAAGCCTCTGGCAAGACGGTACAGCGGCGCGCCGCAGAACAAGCGAGTGGTGGTTGCGTTCTTCTACGCCGCGCAGCCAGAGGGTGTCAGCGCTGGCATCCTCCACATGGAGGCCGATGGCCTCCTCGTAGAATACACGTGAACGCTCAAGATCCGTCACATCCAGAACCGCATGGCTGCAGCGGATGATGTTGAAGGGCGGCGTGAAATTGGGCTCCGGCAGGGGCATGTCAGGCTCCCAGTTTCGGGATCTTGTGGGCGCCGGTGGCGAGCGCGATGTTCTTCGTCTCCATGTAGAAGTCGAAGCTGTAATCGCCGCCGTCCCTGCCGATGCCGGAAGCCTTCATTCCGCCGAAGGGTGTGGGCAGATGGCGGACGTTCTCGGAGTTCACCCAGATCATGCCGGCCTCCATGCCCTGCGCCATGCGGAGGGCCCGGCCGGTATCATTGGTCCAGACATAGCCTGCGAGACCATAGGGAACGGCGTTGGCGATCGCGAGACCTTCGTCCTCATCCTCAAAGGGGATAGCGGTGAGCACCGGCCCGAAGATTTCCTCATTGGCCACGCGCATGTCCTGGACGGCGCCGGCGAACAGCGTCGCTTCCACATAGTTGCCGGGCGAAGGCGGTGCGTCAGGCGTCTTGCCGCCGGCCAGGATCTCGACACCTTCGTCCGAGGCGACCTGGAAGTAGGACGTCACCTTTTCGAGATGGCGGGGGTGGATCAGCGGGCCAAGTTCAGTTGCGGGATCCAGAGGGTGGCCGATGTGGATCTGCCTGGCCCTTTCGGCCAGCTTTGCGCTGAACTCATGGTAGATCGATCGCTCCACCAGCACCCGGCTGGAGGATGTGCAGCGCTCGCCGTTCAGCGAATAGATCATGAAGACGGCCGCATCGAGCGCCCGTTCAAGATCCGCGTCTGCAAAGACCATGACCGGGTTCTTGCCGCCCAGTTCAAAGTGGACCCGTTTCAGCGTATCGGCGCCCTGTTTCATGATGGCCGAGCCGGTGGCGCTCTCGCCGACAAAGGCGATGGCCTTGATCAGGGGGTGTTCGGTCAGCGCCTTTCCGGCTACCTCTCCGATGCCGTGCACCGTGTTGACCACGCCTGGGGGCAGGCCGGCTTCGTGCATGATCTCGACCAGCCGCGTGGCCGTCACCGGGCTCCACTCGGCGGGCTTGTGGACAACCGTGCATCCCGCGGCCAGTGCCGGGGCGATCTTCCACGTTGATAGCATGAAGGGCGTGTTCCAGGGCGTAATCACGCCCACGGGTCCGATCGGCTGGCGGACCGTGAAATTGATCTGGGTGTCGGACGGGGTCGACAGGCCGTTGGCGGCTTCAGGCGCCTTGTCGGCGAAAAAGCGGAAGTTTTCCGCCCCGCGGAGCGCCGCCTTCTGCATGAAGCGGAGCGGTTGGCCAGTGTCGAAGCTTTCAAGAAGGGCAATTTCTTCGGCATTTGCCACCACCGCATCGGCAACGGCGTGAAGGATCTCCCGGCGCCTTTTGCCGGGTGTTGCCCGCCAATCCGCGAATACGTCATGCGCGGCCTGCGCTGCGCGGTCTATGTCATCGGCGGAGCCGGCAGCGGCCTGGCAGAAGGTCTGGTTGTCGACCGGGCTGGCAACATCGAAACTTTCGGCTCCGTCCGTCCGCGCGCCCGAGATGAAGTGGCCGATGCCGCCCGTTTTGAAACGGGCGAGATAGCCATCGAGCTTTGACAGGTTGGCTTTCAGTTCCGGCGACAGGGATGCGCTCATTTCGTTCATTCCGCAGCAGCTCCTGCCTCAGCCGCCATGGCATTGTGGATGTTGTTCTGCTTCCAGCTTGTGTCGGCATTGATTTCGATCATCTCGAAGGAAATCGCGAGACGGCCCGCCGAGTAGCGCTCCTGCAGTGCCCCGGTGAGGGCTTCGAAGATCTGATTGCCGGCCTGCTGGCGCACTTCGACGCTCCGGCCCATGCCGATGCGCAGCGTAAGGTGGACAAAGCCGTTGCCGGGATCATGGTCCGCGATCGCATATTCGGTCCGTTTCGCTGCCCGTGTCCGCGTACCGGCCTGCGGGAAGATGCCGGTCGCCAATGCAGCGTCATGTACTGTGCGCACCAGGTCAGGTACGTCGATCTGCCCTTCCAAATTCGCAGAGTACTCCAGGATGAGATGCGGCATGGGTGAGATTCTCCAAATCCGTTTACAGAAAGTAATTAACATGTTAAATAATTGCCGTCAATTCGCTCATCCATGGTTGCCATAAACATGATCTCGCTCGACAAAACCGCCCTCAGGGGCTCGATCCCCCCACTCGTGACTCCGTTCAGAAACGGCGAGGTCGATTATGAGTCCTATGCCGCACTGATCGATCACCAGTGCGCGGAGGGCTCGCACGGCGTGCTCATCAACGGCACCACTTCCGAACCGTCATCCCTGACGGTGGAGGAGCGCAACCGGCTTGTGGATGTCGGTGTCGAAGCGGCGGCAGGACGGGTCACGGTCGTGGTTGCCACGGGTTCGCAATCCTTTGCGGAGACAGAGGCCCTCACGGTCCACGCCGCAGGCAAGCCCGGTGTGGATGCGCTTCTCATCGTGACGCCCTATTATTCGAAACCACCGCAGCGCGGCATTGCGGCCTACTACAAGGCGCTCGATGCACTGCACGACAAGCCCTGGATGATCTACCACATCCCCGGACGGGCGGCGGTCGATGTCAAACTCGAAACCGTGAGGGACCTGGCGGCTGGCTGCCCGAATTTCGTCGGGATGAAGCATGCTTCCCTCGATCTTGGTTATGTCTCCGATCTGCTCCAGGAGCATGGTGACGACTTTCGCGTATTCGTCGGACTGGAGGAGCTGTCCTTCCCGATGATGGCAATCGGCGCCTGCGGGCTGATGAACGCCGTGGGCAATCTGCGCCCTGGTCCCCTGTCCGAAATGTGCGAAGCCGTATGGGCAGGCGATCTCTTCAAGGCGCGCGACCTGCACCGCAGACTGTTCGAGATCAACAAGGCGGTTTTCTACGACATCAACCCGATCCCCATGAAGTACATGATGAAGCGGCTGGGCATCCTGCCCGCCAACGAGCATCGCTTGCCACTGCTCCCCGCTTCGCAAGAGCTCGAGCAGCGTCTGGACGGCGTGTTGGACCGGGCCGGTCTGCTGACCGCCGGACAGGAGGCTGCGGAATGAAACTCCTGACCTTCAGCCACGAGGGCCGTTCATCGTTCGGTGTCCTTGATGGTGATTATGTTGCCGACATTGGAGCCGTATTGGGAGAAGGGCTCAGGAGCGTGAAAGCCGTTGTTGCCGGGGCGGCGCTTGATGCCTGCGCAGCCGCCGTTGCAGACGCACCAAGGGTGCTGCTCAGTGACGTCAGCTATCAACCGCCGATCCTTGACCCCGGCAAGATCCTCTGCGTCGGTGTGAACTACAAGGACCGCAACGCGGAGTACCGGGACGGCAGCGCCGATCCGGCCTATCCCAGCCTGTTCATGCGTACGCCGGATTCCCTGACCGGTCACGGAGAGCACATTCTCCGGCCGCCGGAATCGGAACAGTTCGACTATGAAGGCGAGATTGTTATCGTGGTTGGAAAAGCGGGGCGGCGCATTCCCGAAGAGACCGCGCATGAGCACATCTTCGGACTGACCCTGATGAACGAAGGATCCGTGCGCGACTGGCTGCGACACTCCAAGTTCAATGTGACCCCGGGGAAAAACTTCCACAAATCCGGCTCGCTCGGACCCTGGATCGTGACCGCCGACGAGGTGGCGGACTTTGCGGACCTGACGGTCCAAACCCATGTTAACGGCGAGCTGAGACAGGACGGCCATACCGCAGACCTGACATTCTCGTTCGCCCGCATCCTCAGCTACATCTCGACATTCATGACCCTGGAGCCCGGCGACATCATCGCGACCGGCACACCGACCGGCGCCGGTGCGCGTTTCGATCCTCCGATCTGGCTGAAGCCGGGCGATGTGGTCGAGGTTTCCTGCACAGCGCTTGGCTCGCTGCGGAACGTGGTGGCGGACGAGGCCGCCTGAAACCGATGCGGCCGCTCGAAAAGTCGTTGCCGCTCAAGCTGCTGATTGCCCGAGAGGCAGTGATGGAGCGGTTCCGTCCGCATCTTCACGAAGCAGGCGTGACCGAACAGCAATGGCGGGTGCTGCGCGCTCTAGTGGAGGTCAATGAGCTGGAAGCGGGCGAGCTGGCCGATCGCATCTGCCTCAAGATGCCCAGTCTTTCGCGCATCCTTGCCGACCTGGCAGGCCGAGGGCTGATTGACCGCCGTAACGGCGAGAATGACAGACGCCGGCGGCTTGTCTCTATCTCTCCGGCGGGGCGCGAGCTGTTTGATGCCATGTCGCGCCAGTCGGAGCGCGCTTATGCAAAGCTGCGCAAGGACCTCGGGCCCGAGGCTTACGATACGCTCATGGCCGAGCTGGATACTGCCATCCGCAAGCTGGCCTCATGACCACGAGCCCGCAGCGGTACTGGTCCATGCCCTCCAATAGCGGCCGCGACATGTGCACGGTATCTCTCGTCAGGACTGTCAGGTCTGGAGACGAGACGGAGGCATATGTCGCCGATGTGCAATTGCGCTCGGAGTTCTGGGATCTGGCGAATGAGAACAACCGCAACCATGTGCCAGAGGCGACGGTTGAACTGCATCAGATGCTGTTCTCGCGTGCGAAGCTGGACGCATTTGTGGATGAACTCGGCCGCCAGCCCCAGTACCTGACGCCTGTTTTCTGCGATCCCTGCGCAAGCAGCGGGCAGCGTTTTCTCATGTCAGTCGGCCCTGCTGAAGATCTCATCACGGACGTGTACAAGCCGGCATTCTCTGTCAGCTTCCATTCCTCGTCGAACCTGGAAGGCCGCATGTCCTATGTGATCGACCAGACCTGTATCGACGCTTTTCTTGAGAGTTGCCGCGGATTTCTCCGCAACTGACTGCAGCCTTCAGTATCCAAGCTCCGGATTGACCGGGTTGAGCAGGGAATCTCCGGCGGCAAACCGCTCCATGTTCCGAAAGAAGAGATCGAGTGTCAGGGGAACATAGCTGTCGCCGTCGTCGGCGGAGACGTGCGGGGTGATGATGAGATTGGGCGTCTCCCAAATCGGGTTGTCCCGGACAATCGGTTCCGGCGAGAACACGTCAAGCACGGCGCCTGCCAGCTCCCCGTCTTCAAGCTTCCTGCAAAGCTCGGAATAGTCCATCACCGGCTCGCGGCCGACATTGACGATGCCGCAGGACGCTTTGAGGAGGTTGAGGCGCCGCCGGTCCATCAGGCCTGTTGTTTCCGGCGTGTCGGGAACAGCGAGATAGAGGTAGTCTGCTCTTGGCAAGACATCATCCAGGGCATCTATCGTGACCACTTCCGAGCAGCCCTCGACCTGACGGCCATGACGGTTGACGGCGATGATATGCGGGCCGAGTGGAGCCAGCTTCCTGGCTGCGGCGCCGCCGAGGCTGCCGGTGCCCACAACGACGATGGTCTTGCCGGCGATAGGCGTTGAGTAGAGCGACTCGAAGGTGTGCCGCTTCTGGTTGGAAACGATGGCCGGCATGTTGTTGTGCAGCATGAGCACTGCCATGAGGCCGTACTCCCCTGCCTTGTCAGCGTGCACGCCCTTGTTGTTGGTGAGCTGCACCGATGGGGGCAACCAGTCCATGGGCAGCATGTGCTCCACCCCGGCGCCAATGCAGTGGATCCACTTGAGCTTCGGAGCCACCGCCGCCAGTCCATCGGTTGGCAGATTCCAGGTCAGCAGGACATCGGCGTCCGCCATGGACGATGCCCAGTTGTCCTCATCCCAATCAATGAGGGCTTCAAGCTGCCCTTGCAGGCCCGGGAAGTTTGCCAGACTTTCGGCAAAGCGCTCCTCGGTGATGGTGAAGACCTCCTCACCCTCCGGCGTGTTGGGGAACGAGCCTTCCGCCCAGCGGTTGTTCTTAACGTGAACCTTGATCATGCGACGCCTGCCGCCTCCATCTCTTTCAGGCGCTCAATGATGTGGGCGTCTCTGGCGGCAAGCTCCATCTCTTCTGCCTCGAACTGCATGTTCATGACCAGCCGGCCCACACGTTTCAGATAGGCGCGGTCGTCTTCGGCATTGCGGATCGGCAATTTCAAGACAGAGTCCTGGCCATAGGTCCTGACCGGCTGGCCGGAGAGTTGTTCGGGCTGGGGCGCGGGTTTGCCCTCCTGAATATCCCGGATCAGCCGGCGGATCTTGCGGCGGTAGAGCGAGACCCCGCGGTCGGTCGGCATCAGGTTCTCGCCCTTGTGCTCGCTGATGGGTCCCATACCCTCGACCGCCTCTGCATCTGCCGGATTGCGCTGACGCTCCTCCCAGGGCCGGTCGACCAGCTCGCCCTGCTCGATCAGCTCGCAGCCTTCCTGGTTGTTGTACTCGTGCGGATCGCCGCGCTCACCGAAATTGGCCCAGGCGATGCTCATGCAGCTGACATCGTCGATCGGTACGACCCACCGGGTGAAGGACGAACGGCCGAAGTAATGCGGCTTGGTGCCGTCCGCCTGGAACGCGGAGCCGGCCTGCGTGAAATTCGGCAGGACGACTTCGTTGACCCGGACCCAGACATGTTCGTCCACCCGGCGCGTGTTGGAGCCGAGGAACTGGATATTGCGTTCGAATATGTCGAGTTCTCCGATCTCGGCCATGCCTTCGGAAAACTGGGCGCCGGAAATGGAGCTGTGCAGGAACGACGTATGGATCGGATCCATGATGGCGTCGAGAACCTGGATCCAGTTGCAGGTGTAGTTGATCTGATAGGTGCGCGTTGTGAGGTCCGGAACATATGTGGCGTCATATTCGGGAAACGACGGCATCTCCTCAATCGGTCCCATGTAGGCAAACAGCAAGCCGCCGTATTCATGCAGCGGATATGCGCCGAGACGGGTGCGCCTGCGGACCTCAATGGCGGGCTTCGCATCCGGCGCCTCACCGGGCGTTTCCAGAATCTCGCCGTCCAGGCCGAACAGCCAGCCATGATAGGCGCAACGGATGCCACGGTCCTCGCACTTGCCGATCTCAAGCGATGCGCGCCTGTGCGGGCACTGGCGGTGCACAAGGCCGAACTCGTTCATTGGCGTGCGGAAGATCACCAGATCCTCGCCGAGAATGCGGACGCCCTTCGGCAGCTCACCGATGTCGTCGGCGATCGCCACTGGCTGCCAATAGCGGCGCAGCATCTCACCGCACGGGGTACCTGGCCCGACATGGGCGAGCTCCTCATCGTAGCCCGGTGAGCCGGTGAGGGCATATCCCTGAAAGTTGAGTTTGGACATCTCGGGTTCCCTGGCTTTGCGTGATCTCCAATTATCGAATTAGATAATTGACGTATCCGCACGTCAAGGCTAATCTTCTGCGGATAGCGTAGTTAAATTCGATTGTTTTTCGGATTTCGTAAGGACTAGGCCCATGGTGGCACGGCCCGGAAGAGTGGCCCGGGAAATCCCGAGCATCGACAGCCGAAAGCTCTCCGAGAGGCCGGCAAGACTCACGGACATTTCATCGCCTCATGACACGCTGAACCGTTCCATCGTGGCCATGCTCCAGCAGGACGGCCGCATGCCCTTCGCCGAGATCGCGGCCGAACTCGATGTTTCGGAAGGGACGATCCGCAACCGGGTCAACGGGATGAAGCATGCCGGCATGCTGCGCATTGTCGCCATCGCGGATCCGGTCGCCGTCGAGTACCAGACCGATGCGATGATGGGCCTGAAGATCGCGCCGGGCCATACGCCGCAAGCGGTCGCCGAGCGCCTCGCCCGCTTGCCGGACGTTGTCTACATCCTCTGGGTTTCAGGACGATACGACCTCCTGGTCGAGGTGGTCAGCAATGACCGCGATGGCTTTCTTGAATTCCTGGAAACCGAAATTCACGGCGCCGAGGACATCGCGGAAGTTGAGACCATGACCGGTCTGAAAAACTACAAGAACCAGTTCCTGCTGAAGAGTGATTGGGGTGAGCGAAATGGAAATTGATCTTTCCGCTTTCGAACAGTCCGAGCCGGTTGCACGCGGGCTTCCGGCAAGCGCCTATACGGAAGACGCGTTCTGGCGCTTGGAATGCGAAACCGTCTTCACCTCCAACTGGGTCTGTGTCGGCTTTGCGCACGAGATGCCCAATGCCGGTGACGTCATGCCTGTCGGTGTTGGCGGCAAGCCGGTTCTGCTCGTACGCAATACGAAGGGAGAGATCGGGGCGTTCCACAATGTCTGCCGGCATCGTTGTGTGCAGCTGGTGGATGCGGCGAAGAATACAGGCAAGCTGATCCGCTGTCCCTACCATGCCTGGGCCTATGATCTTGATGGCAGCCTTCGCGCGTCACCTCATTTTGGCGGAACAAACAATCACGCGCCGGAAGGGTTTGACCGCGCCAGCCACGGGTTGATGCCTGTGCGCTGCCATGTCTGGCACGACTGGATCTTCATCAATCTCGACGGCTCCGCACCGGACTTCGAAGCCTATTCCACACCGCTCAAGAAGCGTCTGGAGGGCGTCGACTTCGGCAAGGTCAAGGCCGTTGGTGTGCTCGATTTCGGTGAGATTGCCTGTAACTGGAAGTTCATCATGGAGAACTTCATCGAGCCCTATCATGTGCAGTTTGTCCATGTGACCACGACCAACCAGCCGCTCAGCGACCACTACACGATCGTCGACGGGGTTTGCCTGGGAAGTGCGGTTGATCTCGACGAGGAATCGGGAACGTCCGAAAGCCTTGCCGTTTCCTCCCGGTACCTCACATTGTTCCCGAATTTCATTCTCGGCCGATACTTCCCCGATCAGCTCGGAGTTTATCTCAATATACCCCTCGGGCCTGGCAGCATGGCGCAGAAGCGGGCGTTGTACACCACCGAAGGCCAGCACCTGTCGGACGAAGAGATCGATGGTCTCAAGAAGCTCTGGTGGGACGTTCACAAGGAAGACCACGAAATCTGCGAACGCATGCAGCTAGGCCGCGCATCGCCAGTGGCCGGCGACGGGGGCGTTCTCTCTCCGGTCTGGGAGGACAGCGTGCGCGCCTTTCAGGAACTTATCGTTCACCACACTCAAGCGCATCGCAGAACCTGACAGGACAGATCAATGGCAGACAACGACCAGGGCTTCCGCCTCGCCCATACGATGATGCGGGTGAAGGACCTTGAGGCCTCACTCGACTTCTATTGCGGCATCCTCGGCATGCAGGTCCTCAGACGCACCGATTATCCCGACGGCCGCTTCACCAACACCTTCATCGGCTACGGGCCGGAGGCGGAGTTCCCGGCGCTTGAGCTGACCCACAATTGGGATCAGGCGGAGACCTATGACAAGGGCGACGGCTGGGGCCACATCTGCATCGAGACGCCGGATGTCTACAAGGCCTGCGAGAATCTTGCCGCCAGAGGCGTCAATATCACCCGGCCTCCCGGCCCGATGAAGCACGGCACCCGCGTCATCGCCTTCTGCGAGGACCCGGACGGTTACAAGGTCGAGCTGAACGAAACCATCCTGAACACCCCCAACGCTTAAAGGAACACGCAAGTGGGCAACAAACCGCAGATCTACCGCTTTTCCGAAATCGAGCACCGGCTCCACACGCTGGAACCGGGCAAGAGCTACATCAAGCCTTTCGTCACCAGCGAAGTCTCCGACACCATGTGTGGCGGTCTGAACTTCCTCAACCAGGTTTCGGTTCCCTGGGACCTGACCTGCGATGAGATCATCTACTGCATGGAAGGCACGTTCCGCCTGACCTGCGACGGCGAGAGCTACGAGTGCAATCCCGGCGACGTCCTCTATGTCCCGAAGGACAACCACATCGCCTACGAGTGTGACGAGAAATGCGTGATCTTCTACGCCGCCTATCCGCATGACTGGAAGCAGCAGGCGGGGATTACCTTCGTGCCCGGCATCGATCCCGAAGACATGCCGAAACCGGCCGCCTAGCGGTTCACACCATCGTCACACCCGCGAAGGCGGGTGTCCAGAGCAACAGGCGATTGTGTTGGCTGATAGATCTCTGGATTCCCGCCTGCGCGGGAATGACATCGAATGAGGGTTTTGGCCAAACTAACCGTTTGAATTGCTCCACCGGAGACCGAAAGGGAGGAAGACAATGAGCGACATCTATATCGAGAGCATGGACGACGCCATCGAGCGCAATCGTGCCAAGATGGGCGAGGTCAAGAAGCGGCTGGAAGATGCGGGCGTCAAATACCTGCTGTGTTCCTGGATCGATCTGCTGGGCGTGCCGAAGACCAAGCCGGTACCGATGTGGGACTTCGAGGCGCTGTGCCTCGGCAAGGGTCCGCAGTTTGCGGTCCACTCCGTTTCGTTCGTGCCAGAACTCGGGCCCGCCGATCCGGACCAGATCACGATCCCGGATCTCGATGCGGTCTATATCTGCCCCTGGGACAAGACCCAGGCGATGATCTTTGCCGACCTCTACTGGGAGGGCAAACCCTACAATATCTGCCCGCGCATGGCCCTGAAGCGCCAGGTGGCCAAGGCGGCCGAAGCCGGCTACCGGCCCATGGCCGGCGTCGAGCCGGAATTCATGGTCATGAAATATGATGAGAACGGCGCGCCGGTGAAGGCCTTCGACAACGACCCCGTCCTGCCCCATGGCGCCAAGCCCCGTCGCCAGGCCTGGGGCTACGATGTCGAGGCGTCCATCGACAGCATGGGTTTCCTCGGTCAGCTCATCGACATCCTCGGCGAGCTGGACTGGGACCTGCATGACGTGGTCGCAGAGGGTGCATACTCCCAGTTCGAGCTCGACTTCGGCTACACCCATGTTGTCGAGATGGCCGACCGGCTGACCTTCCTGCGCGTCCTCCTGAAGGAGATCGCCAAGCAACACGGCATGTTCGTCACCTATATGCCGAAGCCGACCATCGGCGACTGGCGTTCCGGTGCACACATCAATTTCTCCATTCAGGATCTTGCATCCGGCGAGAACATTTTCGGCGGCAAGGGCGGCTGGGATGACCGGGTCTACGATGCGGTGGGTGGACTGCTGCGCCATGGCGGCGGCCTTGCGGCCATTACCTGCTCAACGGTGAACTCCTATAAGGGCCTGGTCGCCAAGGTGCCGGGCTTTGAGGGCGGGGTCTACACCTGGGCTCCGACCCATGTGACCTACGGGCCGAACAACCGGTCCGCGATGCTGCGCCTCCCACAGAACCGCTACTGCATCGAGAACCGGGCGACCGACATGTGCATGAACGCCTATCTTGCCCTGGCCTGCACGACGGCGGCGACGATCGAGGGCCTGACGCAGAAGATCGATCCCGGCCCGCCGCTGGGGCGCGACCTCTACCTGATGACGGAAGCCGAATTCGACGAGGCCGGCGTGCAGCGCCTGCCGCGCAGCCTCGGCGAGGCGGCGGACCTGCTGGAAGGCGACGATCTCTTCAAGCAGACCCTCGGCGAGCAGATGCACAAGTCATTCATCGAGTACAAACGCGATGAGTGGGAACGCTACTCCGTCTCCATCTCGGAATGGGAGATCGAGGAGTATCTCAGGTATTTCTGATCGGTTTCATGCGGCGGGCAGCAGCACATCCGGCCTGCTGTCCGCCGGGTTTTTTCGTTACGACGATCGGGGCGGCTCTGACTTCCATCAGATGGTTCAATATGGCCGGGAAGTGCCCATTGCCGGCCTTGGTCAGGGTGCAGTAATTGCCGGCGGTTTGCGCCTGAGACCCGATAGCGCGTTTCCGGCGATGGCGGCCAACAGCACGGCTCCGCCGATTAGCGTATAGAGGCCTGCGGTCTCTCCCAGAAACATCCAGACCCAGAGCGGCCCCAGTACGACTTCTGCAAGGGAGAGCAGTGCGAGTTCGGCGGCGGGAACCGTCTTGGAGCCGATCGTGTAGAGCACCAGACCTGCACCCACCTGAAAGACCCCCATCATGAGTGCGATGGCCGCGTCATTGGCCGTCAGGACGAACGGCAATCCGCGCATCGCGCAGATCGATCCGGTGATAACGATTGCGAAGATGCCGGACAGAAAGACCGACGGCATCATGTCCTCCGACTTGCGCCAGCGCAGTGCGACGGTGAATACGGCAAACCCCAGAGCCGAGCCCAACGCGGCGAGATTGCCGACAAGTGCCCCGGCCGAAAAGTCCTGCGAAACCATTATGCCGATACCGAGTATCGCGATCAGGATCGCAATCGCCGTTGCGCGGCGCACGCTTTCGCCCAGAACCAGCCAGCCCAGCCCGGCGGTAAAGAAGGGAGCGGAGGCAAACAGCAGCATGGCATTGGCAACGGTTGTCGTTTGCAGCGCAATGATGCCGCCCGCATAGGCCGCGACCAACGCCAGCCCGCCTATGACGGCCGGCCATCCGGCCCTGCGGACCCGCGCCAGAGGATGGCCGCCGGAGCGAAACCACAGCACCATAAAGAGGAACGGCGTAAGGCTGCAGGAGCGGTAGAGCAGAATTTGCCAGACTGCCGCATTCTCGATCAGGCGAATGCCGAGCCCCACGGTCGACCACAAAGTTCCCGCTGCAACAACGCATAACAGCCCGCGGCGATAGTCGATTGCCGGCAACGCTGCGGCGCTGGCGTCCGTCATGGATCACATCACCTTCGGAGATTTCCAGTCCGTAACCTTTAGGGTACCGCGGCACCGGAAGGTTGATGAAAAATCCTCAAGAGCTGGCAATCTGCGGAAAGCCCGGTAAGAGTGGCAAGATCCAACTCTCACCCGGATGGTGACTTGCCAAAACTGGCGATACCCCTCAACGCAGCATTGCTCGCGGTCTTTATCAACACGCTCTGGGGCGGCAACCCTGTTGCGGTGAAGTTCTCTCTTGAGTGGCTGCCGCCGCTGTGGACCGGTTTCTTCCGGTTCGTCCTTGGCATCCTGACAGTGCTGATCTACGCGCGGCTGCGTGGGATCGCGGTTTGGCCAGAGCGCTCCGAATGGCGCTTTCTTGTTGTTCTGGCGGTTATGTTCGCGGTGCAAATCACCGTGATGAACGTTGGTTTCGACATGACCCCGGCGTCTGTTTCAGCTGTCATCCAGTCGACCTATCCGCTGTTCACGGCGCTCATGGCCCACTTCTATCTGGACAACGATCGATTGCAGACGGTGAAGAGCCTGGGCCTTGCTGTCGCCTTCGCGGGGGTGGCGCTCATCATTCTTCGCGAAGCTGAGTTTTCCGGAACCGGCTGGCTGGAGCTCGGACCGCTGGTCGTCCTGGCTTCTGCTTTTCTGCTCGCCGCCAGGGTCGTCTTCTCGGCCAAGCTGGTCAGATCAATTGACCCTATCAAGGTGGTTGTCTGGCAAATGTCTTTATCGCTGCCTTACTTCCTGGCCGGAGGCTTCTTGCTGGAGGAGATACAATGGCAGAACTTCGGCTGGTGGCCGGTTCTCGGTATTCTTTACCAGGGCATCGTTATCGCGGGTTTCGGTTTCGTTGTCGCGATCACCCTCCCCAAGTTCTACAACCCCAGCCTGGTTACGAGCTTTGGCTTTCTGACGCCAGTCTCGGGCGTGCTGCTCGCAGTCTGGCTGCTCGGGGACACGATAACATGGCAGTTACTGGCCGGTACTCTGACGGTTGGCGTCGGCCTCTTTCTCATTGTCCGGCAGCCAAAGGCCGGACACCATTGACCTGGACGGCCTTGCCTTCTGGTGTTCAGCGGTGTCTTTCGGATTCAAGGAGCGGGCAGCTGCCGCTCATACCTGCCCGGCCTTCTGGCCAATGACGTCGGCCAGTTTCTCGACAAACAGCGCCCCCCTTACCGTCCGCTGGACCAGGACATTCCGCCGGTCTTCAGGATCGCGTTTGCGGTTGAGGAGACCGAGGCGGCCCATGGTGTCGAGGGCGCGTGTGATGACCGGCTTGGTGACGTTCAGTTTGGCGGCGAGGCCGCGTACAGTGTGCGGTGGGGCTTCGAGATACACCGTCAGCAAGACCGTCATCTGCCGGGCCGAGAGATCGGGCTCGTCGTCGCGCACCATCTCCAGATGCACGTCGTGCCAAAGCTTCAGAGCATGTGCCGTGTCGAGAGTTGCCACCAGTCTGCTTCCGGAGCCTGCGCTCAGCCGCTCAGCTCCCAAGGATCGTTACGGACCCGGAGCATTCTAGCGGCAATCAGGCGGGAGGCAAGATGCAATCAGGCCCGACGCCGTCTGCGACGGCCGCGCCCGTAGCGCAGCTCAATGACATCGAAGAGAGCGCGGATACCGCAAGCCTCGCCGCCCACGGGCCGGCCCGGTTTCGCTCTCGGCGTCCAGGCGAAGATGTCGAAATGGATATATGTCCTGGCCTTCTCCACGAACCTATTCAGGAACAGGGCGGCAGTGACCGATCCTGCAAACCCGACAGAGGAGATGTGGTTGACGTCCGCAATCTGGCTGGACAGCCAGGCATCGTAGGGCGCCCAGAACGGCATGCGCCAGACCGGGTCGTTCTGCCTTGTTCCGGCACCGGCAAGATCAGAAGCCAGCTGTTCGTCATTGGTGTAGAACGGCGCAAGATCGGGCCCGACGGCGACCCGGGCCGCGCCGGTCAGTGTCGCCATGTCGATCAGCAGATCCGGCTTTTCTTCATCAGCCAGATGAAGCGCGTCCGCCAGCACCAGCCGGCCTTCCGCATCCGTGTTGCCGATCTCCACGCTGAGGCCCTTGCGGCTGGGGAGAACGTCGCCGGGACGGAAGGCACCCGCCGAAACGCTGTTCTCGACGGCCGGTATGAGAACGCGGAGACGGACCGGAAGCTTGGCGTTCATGATCATGGCGGCCAGACCCAGAACATTGGCCGCGCCGCCCATGTCCTTCTTCATCAGCGCCATGGAATTGCCCGGCTTCAGATTGAGCCCGCCCGTATCGAAGCAGACGCCCTTGCCCACCAGGGTCACCCTGGGCGCCGACTTGGCGCCCCACTGAAGATCGATGAGCCGGGGCGGGATGTCGGATGCCCGCCCGACGGCGTGCACCATGGGAAAGTTGTGGCGCAGCAGCTGCTCGCCCACGATGGAGGTGACTTCCGCCTTGTGGGCACTTCCAAGTTCACGCACCGCCGCTTCAAGGGCGTCGGGGCCCATGTCGTTGGCCGGTGTGTTCACGAGATTGCGGGTCAGCGCCACGGCTCCGGCGATGGAACGGACCCGCTCGGCAACCACCTTGGCCGGTGCCACCAGTCTGGCTTTTGGCTGTTCTGACTGTGTGTATGCGGTAAACCGGTAGGCCTCCAGCAGCCATCCGAGAGCGAGAAGCTCACCATTCGTTGCCGGCTCGCGAAAGGCGTACGATCCTTCGGGCAGCAGGCTGGCGAGCCGGCACGGCAGGAAAGGATCTGCAGGCTTGCTGCGATCACCCGTGCCGAACAGAACCTGCTTGATCGCGCCGGCCCCGTCCGGGAGCAGGACATGCGATCCGCTTGACGCCGTGAACTGCTGGGCCTTGACCCAGAGCGCGTCCGTCTTTTCCAGGCTACGGAGGAAAGCCTTCAGGCCGTCAGGTGCGATCAGATCGATCGGGATTGCTTTTCGGCGCGTGCGGTTCAGCAATAGCTCGCTCATCCGTATTGTCCTTGTTGCCTTGAGCGTTCCGCCGGTGCGCGAGACACTAGCGATGGGTCCGGGCGTTCGCAATGCTCATCGCGTATGTCCCGAAACCGGTCCCCTGGTTAAGCGTTTGTTGACGCCTTTTTGTGAAACTTTTCATTACGGGCAAGGGCTGGGTCTAGGTTGTTCGATAACGATTGCGTCCAGGGTTGGGGTATCCATCATGAGCATCTCCCGCACAAAGAATGTGAACTCACGCGCCGGGCTCCTGCTCGCCGTACCGATGATTGCGCTTGCGCTCAGCGGATGCAAGACCACCGGCTCGACGCCAGGAACGCTGCTCGGGGACCCTGCAAGCGTGGGGTCGACACCAAAGGTGCACAATCCCACGGCGAACGAGACCGCCAAGTGGGCCAAGCGCTGGAAGGCCAAGCCCGGCGATGTTTCGACGACCATGAACTATGTGGCGCGGCTGCGGGCGATCGGCTCCAACGACCGCGCGGTGTCGGTGCTGAACGATGCCCTGAAAGCCAATCCGGGCAGTACGCTCCTGCGCGGCGAACTCGGCAAGCAACTCGCCAGCATGGGCGAGTTCCAGAAAGCCTCGGTCGTGCTGCAGCAGGCTGCTGCCCGGCCCGATGCGACCTGGCAGATCCATTCCGCCAAAGGCGTGGTACTGGATCATCTCGGCCGTCACGGTGATGCCCAGACCGCCTACAAGGCCGCCTTGAAGAAATCTCCCGGCCAGATCACAGCCCTCAACAATCTTGGTCTTTCGCAGGCCCAGGCGGGCGATCTGAAGGGTGCTGAAAAGACCCTGCGTGAGGCCTATGGGACGCCGACCGGCCGCGAACACTCGCGCCTGCGTCAGAATCTCGCACTGGTGCTCGGCCTGCAGGGCCGGTTTGACGAAGCCAAAACTATAGTCGCGGCCGATCTGCCGCCGCAGCAGGTCGAGCAGAACATGGCCTATCTGCGCAAGATGCTTTCCCAGCCCAATCCATGGAAGAAGCTTTCGCAGATGGACAAGAAGAAGACCTGACGAAAGCGCTCTAGCTGGTCACCGTTGCCCGGCGTTGTTCGACGATCTGCATGAAATCCTCCGCGGTCGGGTCGGACTCCGATACCAGCTTCTTGAAATCCTCGAAGCCCAGAGCCAGAACCGTCACTGGAGTGTTCGCCCGTATATCAGCCGTCCGGCGCGTTTCGGTCAGGATGCCCACTTCGCCGAAGACGTCACCTTCACCAAGCTGGGCGAGCTCGACCTCGTCCCCGCCACTGCGGCGGTGGATGACGCTGACTTCGCCTGAAACCAGAATAAAGAACTGATCCGATACGCCGCCCTGGTGGATGATCACGTCGCCGGCTTCATAAAGCAGCGTGTTCAGTTTCTTGGTGGCCTCCACGAGGCTCGCCGTCTTCACGCGTGGGAAGGCTCTGGCCAGCCACTCGTTATAGCGACCGCTGCCCTCGCCCGGTTCCCAGCCGACCGGACACAGGGCGCCGCTCTGGAGTGCGCGCAGGATACGCAACGTTTCATCGACATTTCGGCCGATGTCGATCTCGTTGATTGTGAGGTGCCGGACGATGCCGTCGGGGTCGATGATGAACGTTCCGCGCAAGGCCGATCCGTCCTCAAGCAGCACGCCAAAGGCCTTGGACAGGCGGTGTGACGTATCGGAAATAACCGGGAAGGAAACGTCCTCCAGCTGCTCTTCCTGTCCGAACCAGGCATCATGGCTGAAATAGCTGTCCGTGCTGGCGGCAATGACGGCTGTGTCTTCCCGGCTAAACTCCTCCTGGAGATCGGCAAAGGCCTTCAGCTCCGTCGGGCAGATATACGAGAAGTCGCGCACGTAGAAGAACAGCACGAGCCATTGCCCGCGATAGTCAGGCAGGGACAGTTCCCGAACCTCCGCAGCGCCGCGCTGCCAGTACTCTGCAGGGAAGTCCGGCACCGCAGTGCCGATTGTCATTGTCATTGCGGACACCCTTCATCGCCCCCAAGACCCTTATCTAGCGCTGGCCATGGGCGCTGTGAAGTGCGGTTTCCCACAAACTTGCTCACCATACCGGGAGCAACGTGGTCAGGAGCGGCTCTCGGACTTCGTGGCAACCACCATGTAATTCACGTCCATGTCGCGTGAGCGGCGCCAGACACCGGCCAGTGGATTGTAGAAGACGCCCGAGCGGTCACGGATCCGCATGCCGCCTTTCCGCAGTCCGGCCTCCAGCTCCTCCGGAGTCACGAATTTCTCCCACTGGTGGGTGCCCTTGGGCAGCCATCCGAGAACGTACTCGGCTCCAACGATAGCAAGGCCGAACGATTTGAGCGTTCGGTTCAGGGTGGCGACGAACATGAGACCGCCGGGCCGGACAAGGCTTGCAGAGGTTTCCATGAACAGATCAACATCGGCCACGTGCTCGACAACTTCCATGTTGAGCACCACGTCAAACGTTTTCCCTTCGGCTGACAGATCCTCCGCAGCCAGCGCCCGGTATGTGATCGGCAGTTCCATCTCCGAAGCATGGACGCTCGCCGTTTTGATGTTCTTCTCAGCCGGGTCGACGCCGGTAACATCGGCACCAAGCCTGGCCATGGGCTCGCAGAGCAGGCCGCCGCCGCAGCCGATATCGAGGAGCTTCAGTCCCTCGAAGGGCAACCGGCTGCCGTCGTCGAGGTTGAAATGGCGGATAATGTGCTCCCGGATGAATTCCAGCCGG